>JADDPR010000531.1 GCA_016781775.1 Rubrobacter sp.
AACGGAGATCGGCAAGCGCCTCGGGCTCCCCCAGCGCAAGGTCTCCCGCATCATCGCCTCCTCCATGAAGTCGTTGAAGGACAGACTCAGCCGGTAACGGCTCCCCTTTTCAAGGCCCCTTGCTGTAGAATCTCGACCTTCCGTTGAGTTTCGTCGCGGCGGCAGGCCGCCCGGAAGGAGCGTAGCCCTTGGGTTTCTTTGGATCGGTCGGCGGCAGGGTCGTGGGCGCGCCCTCCATCCTCGCGGCCGACTTCGCGAACCTCGCCGAGGAGGTGCGCCGGGTGAGGGACGGAGGGGCGGAACTCGTCCACTTCGACGTGATGGACAACCACTTCGTTCCCAACCTGACGGTGGGACCCGCGGTCGCCGCAGCGCTCGTGGAATCCACCGACCTACCCGTGGACGCCCACCTGCAGGTCATGCGCCCCGACTCCCTGATACCGGCCTTCGTGGAAGCTGGAGTGGCGAGCATCCAGGTTCAACCCGAGGTCACCCTGCACCTGCACCGCACGCTCGAGGCGATCAAGAACGCTGGCCTCGAAGCCGGGTGCGCCCTGAACCCCACGACCTCACCGAGCGTTCTGGAGTACGCGTGGCCGTACCTCGACTACGTGAACGTCATGAGCGTCAACCCCGGTTTCGGCGGGCAGGCGTTTATCCCGGAGATGACCGAGAAGGTGCGCCGCCTGCGCGAGCTGACGGACCTTCCCATCCAGGTGGACGGCGGCATCACCGCCGAGACCGCCCCGCTCATGGTCGCCGCCGGGGCGCGGGTGCTGGTCGCCGGTTCCGCCGTGTTTCGGGGCGACCGGGCCGCCGAGATGCGCAAGATCGTCGAGGCCGGCGAGGGTGCTCTGGGGGATGCCTGACGATCCCGGGGCTACGGCCGCCCGATCTTGTAAGCATTTGGGACGTGTGGTAGCTTTGCATGGAACAGCTTTTCGGGGGCGGGTGGAATTCCCGCACCGGCGGTGATCCCGCGGGGCGAGTGGCCCGCGGAAAGCCCGCGAACCCCTAGGGGAAAACCCGGGGTTGAGCCGGTGAAGGCTGCAAAGCAGCCGTAGTCCGGCGCCGACGGTCAGAGTCCGGATGGGAGAAAGGATGCGTTGTCCCAGGACGTATTCATGCGGCGCGCCCGCGAACTGGCGGAGCGCGGACGCTACACGGCGGCACCGAACCCTTTGGTGGGGGCGGTCGTCGTACGCGACGACGAGATCATCGGTGAGGGTTGGCATGCCCGCGCCGGTGGCGATCACGCCGAGGTCGTAGCCCTCGAGGCGGCGGGCTCTGCCGCGCGCGGGGCGGAGCTCTACGTCACCCTCGAGCCGTGCAACCACCATGGCAAGACGCCGCCCTGCACGGACGCCGTTCTGAGGGCCGGCATCGGGCGCGTCGTCGCCGGCTGCCTCGACCCCAACCCCAAGATGCGGGGCCGGAGCATGGAGCTTCTTCGTGAGGCCGGTGTAGGGGTAGATCTGCTCGATGATGGATCTTTCGCCCGGCAGAACGAGCAATTTTCGCACTTCATGACCACGGGGCGTCCGTTCGTGCATCTCAAGCTCGCGTCTTCGCTGGACGGCAGGATCTCTGCCTCGGGCGGGGAGAGCAAGTGGATCACGGGCGAGCCCGCTCGCCGCCGCGCGCACGAGCTCCGCGCCGAGGCCGGAGCGGTCCTCGTCGGCGCCGGCACCGCCCGGACCGACGACCCCCTTCTCACCCCGAGGGGCCTCCCCGATACGGCCCCGCCCGTCGTTCGCGTGGTCCTCGACCCGCACTTGACCCTCGGCGCACGGAGCCAACTGGCGAAAACGGCCGGCACGGACCCGGTGCTCGTATTCGTCGGCGAGGGCACCGACGGCGCAAAGATCGACGAGCTGCGCGGGCACGGGGTGCAGGTCGTGACGGCGCCCCTCGCGGCCTCGGGCGAAGAGATAGACCTCGGTTACGTGCTCGACGAGCTGGGGCGGCGCGGTCTCCGCGGCGTCCTCGTCGAGGGCGGGGGGGAGACGGTTGGGCGGTTCGTCCGCCAAGGCCTCGCCGACAAGTTGACGGTGTTCTACGCGCCGAAGGTTCTGGGGGCCGGGGGGACGCCGCTTATGGGGTCGCTGGTCGTCGATGAGGTGGGACGGGCGCCCGGGTTCCGGGTCGAAGGAGTCGAGAGGTTCGGGGAGGACGTCGCGGTGACGCTCTACCCCAGGGGAACGGAGGAGAGCTAGGGTGTTTACGGGGTTGGTAGAAGGGACGGGACGCGTCGCCGCCCTCGACGGGGGCGGGATGGCGCGGATCGAGGTCGACGCCGGCGGCATCGCCGATGGGGCCGGGATCGGGGACTCCGTCTCCGTAAACGGCGCGTGCTTGACCGTCAACGAGATCCACGGCGAGAAGCTGGTCTTCTACGCGATGCAGGAGACGCTCAGGCGCACGGCGCTCGGGGGACTCTCCGAGGGCGCTACCGTCAACCTGGAGCGCGCCATGACCCCCGAGAAGAGGTTCGGGGGGCACATCGTGCAGGGGCACGTGGACGGGGTCGGGAAGGTCTTGCGCGTGACGCCCGAGGGCGACGCCGAGATCTGGGAGTTTTCGGCGCCGGAGAGCGTCCTCAAGTATGCCGTCGAGAAGGGGAGCGTGTGTGTCGATGGGATCAGCCTTACCCTCGTCTCCGTCCGGGAGGGCTCGTTTACCGTCTCCGTCCTGCCCCAGACGAAGGAGGCGACGAACCTCAAGGGGCTCGCCCCCGGGGATCGTGTGAACCTGGAGGCGGACGTCATAGGCAAGTACGTCGAGCGACTCCTCGGGCCCCGGCTTGGGGGAGTCGCGCAAGAAAGCAGCACCGTTTCGCAAATACTCGAGAGGAGAGAAGATGCCGTTTAGTCCGATAGACGAGGTTTTGGAGGACATCAGGGCCGGAAAGATGATCATCGTCATCGACGACGAGGACCGGGAGAACGAGGGCGACCTGACGATGGCCGCCGAGCTCGTCACCGCCGACGACATAAACTTCATGGCGACGTACGGTCGGGGGCTCATCTGCCTGCCGATGGCCGGGGAGATCGTCGACAAGCTCGAGATCCCGGACATGGCCACCCACAACTCCTCGCGCATGAATACGGCCTTCACGGCCTCCATCGAGGCGAAGGACGGCATCACGACCGGCATCTCCACCGCCGATAGGGCCCACACCTGCCGCGTCGCCGTCGACGAGGCGACCGGCCCGGACGATTTGGTCATGCCCGGGCACATCTTCCCCTTGCGCGCCCGTCCGGGCGGGGTCTTGCAGAGGGCCGGACAGACCGAAGCCGCGGTCGACCTCGCGCGCCTCGCCGGCATGAGGCCGGCCGGCGTGATCTGCGAGATCATGAACGAGGACGGCACGATGGCCCGCGTCCCGGACCTCGAGAAGTTCTCCGAGAAGCACGGCGTCAAGCTCGTGACCACGGCCCAGATTATCGAGTACCGCCGCCGCTACGAGCGGCACGTGAAGTTTGCCGTGGAGACGCGCCTGCCCACCGACCACGGCGAGTTCCGCCTGCGTGCCTACGAGAGCGACGTGGACGACCTGACGCACCTGGCGATGGTCATGGGCGAGCCCGAGGGCAAGGAGGACGTCCTCGTGCGCGTCCACTCCGCCTGCCTGACCGGCGACGCCCTGCACTCCCTGCGCTGCGACTGCGGGCAGCAGCTGGAAGGCGCGATGTCCCAGATCGCCAAGGAGGGCGAGGGCGTCCTCGTCTACATGCAGCAGGAGGGACGCGGCATCGGCCTCCTGAACAAGATGAAGGCGTACCACCTCCAGGACGAGGGGCTCGACACCGTCGAGGCGAACCAGAAGCTCGGCTTCGCCCCCGACCTCAGGGACTACGGCCTCGGCGCCCAGATTCTGAAGGACCTCGACCTGAGTCGCATCCGCCTGATGACCAACAACCTCACTAAAGTCGTCGGTCTCGGCGGGTTCGGGTTGGAGATCACCGAGCGGGTGCCGCTGGAGATCACGCCGAACGGCGAGAACAAGCGCTACCTCCAGACGAAGAAGGAGAAGCTCAACCACGTCTTCGACAACATCTAGGAGGCGGGGGTTGAACGAGCCGAACGTCATCGAGGGGCAGTTGAACGCGGCGGGGCGGCGGTTCGCGATCGTCGCCTCGCGATTCAACGAGTTTATCGTCAAGGCCCTCCTCGACGGCGCCCTCGACGCCATCAAGCGCCACGGGGGCGACCTCGCCTCCGTGGACCTTGCGTGGGTCCCGGGGGCTTACGAGGTCCCGCTCGCGGCGAAGCGCTTCGCCCTCTCCGGCCGCTATGACGCGGTCATAACCCTCGGCGCCGTAATCCGGGGCGCCACCGCCCACTTCGACTACGTCGCGGGCGGCGTCTCCTCCGGCGTCTCCTCCGTCGCCCTGGAGACGAACGTGCCCGTGATCTTCGGCGTCCTCACGACGGAGAACATCGAGCAGGCCATCGAGCGCGCCGGAACGAAGGCCGGCAACAACGGCTTCGAGGCCGCCGTCACCGCCATCGAGATGGCCTCCCTACTGGAGCGCGTCGACGCCCCTCCGTCGGGCCGCGAGGAGCACGCGGGGCCCGCCTCCAAGGAGATGGGCCGGGTTTAAGAGACGCCCAAAGAAAAGAGCCCCGAGCCCCCTTCCGGGGGCTCGGGGCTCTTTTTGTTGCGGGAAGGCTCCCTTAAGCCGTAGCGCCCTCGGTGCTGCGGATGTTCAGGGTGGCCTTCTGGACCTTGAAAGCCTTCAGGCACGAGGTGCACACGTACTCGCGCTTGACGGTCGAACCTTCCTGGATGCGGATCTTCTGCAGGTTCGGGTTCCAGCGACGCCGGGTGGCGCGCAGCGAGTGGCTCCGGTTGTTGCCGAAGCTAGGGCCCTTCTTGCAGGAATAGCAAACTTTAGCCACGAGAATTCTCCTGTGCTAGGATACCGGCCGATATCGGATTGGGCCCATAAGTGGTGGCTCGCGCACACGACGTCGACGGGCTCCGAGCGGAGATTGTACACCAGTTTCCACTGGGCAACACTTACACTACAGTAGGGCCCGAATGGGTCGGTAATGGGGAAGAGGAAGGTAGATGAGCCGCACGGCCGAGGGTCGCGAAGATGGGGTACTGCCTACGTCGGAATTGAAGGTCGTGGTGGGGGCCGCCTACGCTGCCCTGAAGGCCCGGGCCGCGAAGATAGACGCCCTGAACGTCTACCCGGTCCCGGACGGGGACACGGGGACGAACATGCTCCTGACGCTCCGGTCCGTGATGGAGGCGGTCTCGGCCTCGCCGGACCTGCGGGGGGAGGACGCGGCCAGGGCCGTCTCTCGCGCCGCGCTCATGGGGGCGAGGGGCAACTCGGGCGTGATCCTCTCTCAGATTCTTCGCGGGGCGTGCGAGAAGCTCGGAGAGGCGCGTTCTCTTGACGCCAGGACGCTGGCCGAGGCGCTCGGGGGCGCGAAGGAGCGGGCGTACTCCGCGGTGCGCGAGCCCGTCGAAGGGACGATGCTCTCCGTCGTCAAGGACGCCGCGGCGGCGGCCCAATCCTTCGTCGACGGCGGCAAGAGCGATCCCGTGGAGGTGCTCCGGGAGGCCGCGCGCGCGGCGCACGAGTCGGTGAGGCGGACGCCGGAGCTTCTGAGGGCTTTGAGGGAGGCTGGAGTGGTGGACGCCGGCGGCTACGGGGTCGCGGTGATCCTCGACGGGTTGCGGGCGGCGCTCGCCGGGGAAGAGCTCGAGATCGAGGAGAGCGACGAGGCCGTCCCGAACGAGGGGCTTCTCAAGAGCACGGTCGAGCACTCCGCCGAGGAGGCGTGGGGCTACTGTACCGAGTTCGTCGTCAACGGCTTCTCCGGCGACGCCGACGAGTTTGGCGCCTGGATCCACGAGGTCGGCAAGAGCGTGCTCGTGATCCCGGACGAAGACCTCGTAAAGGTCCACCTGCACACCCAGGACCCGGGCGGCGCGATCTCCTACGCCGGCGGCTTCGGCCGCCTCTCCGGGGTGAAGGTGGAGGACATGGAGGCCCAGACGAAGGCCCGGGTGGAGCACGAGGCGACGGCGCCAACCGTCGATCTCGGGGTGGTCGCGGCGAGCCGGGGGGCCGGGAACCGCTCGTTCTTCGAGTCGATGGGGGCCGTGGTCGTCGAGGGCGGGCAGGGTGCCAACCCGAGCACCGAGGACTTCGTCGGGGCCGTCGCCCGGACGGGGGCCAGGACCGTGATCCTGCTGCCCAACAACAAGAACGTCATCCCGACCGCCGAGCAGGTCGCGGGCCTCGTTGACGTGGAGGTCAGGGTCGTCCCGACGCGCACCATCGCCGGGGGCCTTGCGGCGATGGTCGGTTACGACGCGGAAGGGGAGCCCGAGGAGGTCGTGGACGAGATGTGCGAGATCGTCTCGGGCCTGCGCTGCGGCGAGGTGACCCAGGCCGTCCGCGAGGCGCGCATCGAGGGGCGCGAGGTGCCGGAGGGCGCCTACCTCGGCCTCCTCGATGGGGAACTCGTCGCCGTGGAGGAGGGGGTCGAGGACGCTGCCATTCGTCTCGTCGAGAGGATGCTCGAGGAGGGGGTGGACGTCGTCACCCTGCTTCGGGGGTACGGGATGGACGAGGGCTCGGCCAGAAAGGTCGCCGAGAGGATACGGAGCCTCGACGAGGCCGTCGAGGTCGAGGTCAAGGACGGAGGGCAGCCCCTGTATCCCTTGCAGATGGTGGCAGAGTAGTGACGACGGCGATTGTCACGGACTCGACGACCACTCTCCCCGGAGATGTGCAGGAGCGGCCGGACGTGCGGGTGGTCCCGCTGACGTTCGCGTTCGGTCCCGACGAGACCTACACGGACAAGGTGGACCTCTCGAACGCCGAGTTCTACGAGAAACTCAAAACGTCCTCGCGGTTCCCGTCCACCTCCCAGCCGCCGACGGGGGCGTTCGTGGAGGCGTACGAGTCGCTCGACGCCTACGACGAGGTGCTCGTCCTGACGCTCTCCCGCAAGCTCAGTGGGACCTACGAGTCGGCGCTCTCGGCGGCGGGGATGGTGGATCGTCCGGTCCAAGTCGTGGATACAAAGAGCGCGGAGATGGGGTCCGGGTTGATCCTGCTCGAGGCACTCAGGGTCGCGGACGAGGGGGGCGGGTTCGAGGATGTGAAGAGGGCCGTCGAGGGGGCCGTTCGCCGCTGCGGAATGTTCTTCGCCGTCGGCACGCTGGAGTACCTGGCGAAGAGCGGGCGCATCGGAAGGGCGCAGCGTCTCGTCGGGACGGCCCTGGACATCCGCCCGGTCTTGCGCCTGGAGGACGGAGAGGTCGTGCCCCACAAGCGCGCCCGGGGACGGAAGCGCCAGATGGCGGCGATCGTGGACGAGGTCAAGCCGTTGATCGAGTCGGGACACCAGATCGCCTACGGGCAGGTGAACGCGTACGACGCGCTCTCCGATCTGAGGAACGCTCTGGGGACCAGGGGCAGGTTCGTAGCGGAGATCGGGGGCGTCGTCGGGTCTCACGTGGGGCCCGGGGCTTATGGCGTGGCCTACCTATAACGAAGCCCCGCGGGGGTCCGCCAGGGAGGCGCTCTCCCCTCCCCGCTTACCCTCGCGGACCACGCTTCCCGAGCTGAGGGAACGGTCCGTCACCGAGCTTCCCGGGGTGGGCCCTCGCATTGCGGCGGCCCTCAAGGACCTCGGCGTCGTGACGCTGGCGGACCTAGTCTCGCACTACCCCTCCCGCCACGAGGACCTCTCGAACGTCAAGGCGATCTCTGACCTGCGCGTCGGCGAGAAGGCGACGATCGTGGCGCGGGTCGTGAACGTGAAGCCCGTGGGCCGGCCCGTGAGGGGCCGGGCTCCGGGGCTCTCCGCGCAGCTCTACGACGGGACGGGGTACATGCCGGCGACGATCTGGGGGCGCGGTTGGCTGCTCAACCAGCTTGTCCCCGATGCGTGGGTCGTCGTCTCCGGCGAGGTGCAGCGCAAGTACGGCCTGCAGCTCGCGGCCAAGAGCATCGAGGTCGTCGACGATCCGGCGACCCTTGGGGAGTCGGCGCACGCTGGCAGGTTTGTCCCGGTATATCCCGCGAACAAGGCGATCAACGCGCGCAGGGCCCGGACGCTGATCCACCGCGCCCTCGACGGCGCCGGGCGAATACTGGACCCCCTGCCGGCGGGGATTCTCGCCCGGCACGGGCTCCCCAACCTGCACGACGCGATACACGAGATCCACTTCCCCACGGACAGGGACGGCTTGAAGGAGGCGACCCGCAGGCTCGTCTTCCACGAGCTCTTCCTTATCCAGACGGGCCTCGCCGCCCGCAAGGTGCGCCTCGAGAAGACGCAGACCGGGCGCCCGCACCGGGGCGACGGCCACCTCCTCAACCCCTTCCTCAAGGCGTTGCCGTTCGGGCTCACGGGGGCGCAGGAGCGCGTGATCGGGGAGGTGCTGGAGGGGATGCGCTCCGAGAAGCCGATGCGCCGTCTCCTGCAGGGCGACGTCGGGAGCGGCAAGACCGTCGTCGCCGTCGCGGGCCTCCTCTCGGCCGTCGAGTCTGGGGGGCAGGGCGCGATCATGGCCCCGACGGAAGTCCTTGCCGAGCAGCACTACCTCTCCATCTCCGCCGCGCTCAAGGACCTGCCCGTGAACGTGGTCCTCCTGACCGGCTCTCAGGGCGCGTCCGAGCGCCGCGCCGCCCTGGAGGCCGTCGCAAGCGGCGAGGCCCACGTCGTCGTCGGCACGCACGCCCTCATTCAGAAGGGCGTAGATTTCCAGAACCTCTCGTTCGTCGTCGTCGACGAGCAGCACCGCTTCGGCGTGGGGCAGAGGACGGAGTTCAAGGAGAAGGGGATAACGCCGGACACCCTCGTTATGACGGCGACGCCGATCCCGAGGACCCTCTCGCTAACCCTCTACGGGGACCTCGAGGTCTCGATCCTGGACGAGTTGCCCCCGGGCAGAAAGCCCGTGGACACCCGCGCCATCTCGGTCGCGGAACGGTTCGAGGCGTACGAGAGCATCGCGGAGGAGCTGGAGGCGGGGCGGCAGGCGTACGTTATCTGCCCGCTCGTCGAGGAGTCCGAGGCGCTGGAGGACGTCCGGGCGGCAGAGGAGCTCTACGACGAGCTCGTCGCCGAAATCTTCCCGGACAGGCGCGTCGGCCTGCTGCACGGCCGGATGAAGGCCCAGGAGAAGCGCGAGGTGATGGCCGCGTTCCGGTCTCGCGAGATAGAGGTGCTCGTCGCCACCGTCGTCGTCGAGGTCGGGGTCGACGTGCCGAACGCGAGCGCGATCGTGATCGAGGGCGCCGAGCGCTTCGGCCTCTCCCAGCTTCACCAGCTCCGCGGAAGGGTCTGCCGCGGCCTCCACCTCCCCAAGTGCTTCCTCGTCGCCGACCCGAAGACCGACGACTCGCAAAAGCGCCTCGACGCCCTCTGCGACCACCAGGACGGCTTCAAGCTCTCCGAGGTCGACCTCGCGATCAGGGGCGAGGGTACCCTCTTCGGGGCCAGACAGAGCGGGATACCGGACCTCAAGGTCGCCAAGCTGCTCCGGGACATCGAGATCCTCGTAGAGGCCCGCCGCGAGGCCTTCGCGCTCGTCGCCGAAGACCCGACGCTCCGAAAGCCCCACCACCGCCCGCTCAAGCGCGAGGTCCGCGACCTGCTGGGCAGGGACGTGGACTGGCTGTTCAAGGAGTAGCCGCGAGTGCGTTCCGCCGGGGGCATGGGAGGTCTCTCGTGAAACAGACGTTAGCTTCAGAAACCAACGATATGACGCCTGCCGGAGGCGACCGATGAGCGTTACCGAGATCGTTGCCGTTCTGCTGGCGGGGGTCGGGGCGGGCGCCATCAACGCCGTCGTCGGCTCGGGTACGTTGTTCACCTTCCCCGTCCTCCTCTCCCTGGGCTTTCCGCCCGTGACGGCCACCATGAGCAACGCCATAGGGTTGGTGCCGGGCAGCGTCTCCGGTACGTGGGGGTACCGCAAGGAGCTCGCCGGGCAGAGGCGTCGCGTGCTGCGGCTCGTCCCTGCTTCTCTGCTCGGCGCGATCACGGGTGCATGGCTCCTCCTTCATCTGCCCGCCGAAACCTTCGAGGCCGTAGTGCCCGTGTTGTTGGCCCTCGCCCTGGTGCTCGTGGTGACCCAGACGCGCATCCAGCGCGCGCTCGCCCGGCGCCGGGAGCGCAGAGCCGAAGGGGGGCCGCAGAGCGGGGAGCGAGGGCCCGTTACGTTCGTCGCCACCTACCTTATCGGCTGCTACGGCGGCTACTTCGCCGCGGCCCAGGGCATCCTGCTGGTGGGGGCGCTCGGCTCCCTCATCCCCGAGGCGCTCCAGCGGTTGAACGCGCTCAAGAACCTTCTGGCGCTGGTAGTCAACACCGTCGCCGCCTCCACGTACGCGATCGTGGCCTACGATCGCGTCAGCTGGACGGCCGCCGGCCTGATCGCCGCCGGCTCGCTCGTTGGCGGGTTTGTAGGGGCCGGCGTCGGACGACGGCTGTCGCCTGCGATTCTGCGCGGCGTCATCGTAGTGCTCGGCATCGTCGGGATCTGGCGGATACTCGGTGGCTGAAGCCCCGAGACTCTATGTGGCGATTGCCTCCCCGGGAAGAGACCTGAGGCGGTGCAACAGCCGGGGACGAACGCCGCGTACGCTCGCACGGCCATGCGTACCGGGAGCGCGTACTTGAGGATCGTTGCGGGGGAGGCGCGGGGCGTAAGGCTCGCCCCGGTCCCCGAGGGGGTCCGCCCGACGGCCGACAGGGTGCGCGAGGCGCTCTTCAACTCCCTCGGGCAGTTTTTCGACGGCGGGGAGGTACTCGACCTGTACGCGGGCACGGGTGCTCTGGGTATAGAGGCCCTGAGCCGCGGCTACGAGAGGGCGACCTTTGTCGAGAAGAACCGGCGGGCGGCGGCCGTTATACGCGAGAACCTCGGGCGGACACGCCTCACGGATCGGGCGGAGGTCGTGCGGGGGGACGTTCGCGGGGAGGTCGAGAGGCTCGCGAGGGAGGGGCGGGAGTACCGTTTGATCTTCGCGGACCCTCCTTATAGAATCGCCGAGAGCGAGATCGGGGAGGTCTTGCCGCTGCTCATGGCACTTCTCGCCCCCGGGGGGCGCGTCGTGGTCGAGAGCGGAGGCCCCCTCGGAGCCCAGCAAGCGGAGAGCGCGAAAGGGGTCAGCCGCCGCTACGGCGGGACGACCGTAACGATCTTTGAGAGGCCCGAGCCCACAATGCACGTAGCCATCTGCCCCGGCAGCTTCGACCCCGTCACCAGCGGGCACCTCGACGTTATCAGCCGCGCCTCGGCCCTCTTCGACCACGTCGTAGTCGCCGTCGGCAGCAACGTCCGCAAGAAGACGTCGAAGCTCCCCGCGGACGACAGGGCGCGCCTCATAGAGAAGGTCGCCAAGCCCTTGCAGAACGTCTCCGTCGAGATCATGGAGGGCCTCCTCGTAGACTTCGCGCGGGAGCAGGGTGCGCGCGTGGCGGTGAAGGGCCTTCGGGCGGGCTCGGACTTCGAGGCCGAGTTTCAGCAGGCGCAGCTTAACCGCACGCTCTACGCGGACTTCGAGACGGTGTTTATCATGGCGGCACCCGAGCACAGCTTCTTGTCGTCGAGCGCGGTGCGGGAGATAGCCTCCCTCGGCGGAAGCGTCAAGGGGTTGGTGCCCGACGAGATCCTTGAGACCGTGCAAAGCTTCTACTACGAGCCTCCGATGCGCTCGGGCAACGGCGAGAAATAAAGGGTAGAATGAAACAATGGACGTTTTGGTGCTTATAGACAGGCTTGAGGAGTTGGTCGAGGAGGCGAGGAGCTTCCCCGGCTTCGGGAACACGGCGATGATCGACCGTGACGCCGCCTTCGACGTTATAGACCAGATGCGCCAGACCATCCCCGAGGAGCTCAAACAGGCTCGTTGGATCGTCAAGGAGCGCCAGGCGATGCTCGACGAGGCCCGCAGCGAGAGCGACCGCATCATCCGCGGCGCCCAGGAAGAGGCCGAGAAGATCACCTCCGAAGAAGAGGTGCTCAAGCGCGCCGAGAAGCGGGGCTCCGAGATTCTCGAAGACTCCCGCCGCCGCGAGCGGGAGATCCGCCTCGGCGCCGAGGACTACGCCGACGAGGTCCTCGCGAACCTCGAAGACAACCTCTCGCGCCTCCTCGAGGCCGTCCAGCGGGGCCGCTCGAAGCTCCAGGGCGTCCCGGACGAGTAGTAACAGCCCCCACGCGTAGTAAAATAGGCCGATGAAAGAACGCATTAAATTGAAGCGTCCCGGCATGGACATCGGGGACTCGTGGGAGCTCGACGCGCGGTTTGATCTCGACCCGTTCGACCTTTACGGCCGTCATCACGAGGTCGAGGCGGCGGAGGCTCGGCTGGTAGTTACGAAGCTCGCGGAGGGTTTGCACCTCGACCTCGAGGTCACCTGCCGCATCGGGACGACGTGCGACAGGACGCTCGCGCCCACCGACGTGACGCTCTCGTTCGGCGACTCCGAGTTCCTTTCGGGGCCGAACGATCCGGAGTTGTATGTCAAGGACTGGGAACTCGACGTCGCCGGTTACGCGCGCGAGGCGATCCCCGCCGAGCTACCGATGCAGGTCTTCTGCCCGGGCACGAAGCCGGTTACCCCGGAGCCCGAGGGCGACGAGATCGACCCGCGCTGGCGTGGCCTGGGCGACCTTTTCGCCTCGGGCTTCTAAAGAAACAATACCGACAGGAGGATTCTCATGGCCGTACCTAAGAAGAAAACGTCGCAGGCGCGCAGGGACCAGCGCAGGGCCCACCACGCCATCACGCCGCCGAACCTGACTTCTTGCCCGAACTGCGGCGAGCCGCGAGTCCCGCACCGCGTCTGCCGCAACTGCGGCTTCTACAAGGGCAGGAACGCCGTCGCCGTCGAGGCGACCGAGTAGCCGGGAGCCTTCCCTCAGGGGGGATCCAAGATGCCGACGCCTTGCGCATAGCCGTCGATGCCCTCGGCGGCGATCACGCGCCGTGGGAGATCGTCTCCGGCGCGATAGCCGCTGCGAGAAAACAGACCCGCGACGAGATCATCCTCGTCGGCGACGAAGAAACCATCCGTCCATTTGCGTCGGGAGCCCCGGAGAACATTCGCTTCAAGGCCGCCCGGGGCGCTATCGGCATGGGCGAGGACCCGGCGACCGCCCTGCGTGCGAGGCCCGAATCGAGCGTCGCCGTCGCCGCCGAGGCCGTGCGGCGGGGCGAGGCCGAAGCTTTCTTCTCGGCCGGGAGCACCGGGGCTTCCGTTGCGGCGGCCCTGCTCGGCATCGGGCGTCTTAGAGGATGCCGGAGGCCGGCCATCGCCACGATGCTCCCGTTCGACAAGCCCGCGCTCCTGCTCGATGCCGGGGCGACGATCTCGTGCCGCCCGCAGGATCTCTTGAATTTCGCTATCCTTGGCGGCGTGTTCGCGAAGAGATACCTACGACTAGAAGGCGAGCCCAGGGTGGGCCTCGTCAACGTCGGTGAGGAGCCCGGGAAGGGCGACGACCTCGCCAAGGAGGCCCATGCGCTTCTCGAAGCCGCCGAGGGGGTCCGCTTCGTCGGGAACGTCGAGGGGCGGGACGTCGGGAGCGGTGCCGCGGACGTGCTAGTGACGGATGGCTTTACCGGGAACGTCGTGCTCAAAACCGCCGAGGGGGTGGCGAGCGAGATCCTCGGCATGGTCCGCGACGCGATGACGAAGAACGTTGTCAACAAGCTGGCCGCGGCCGTGCTCCGGCCGTCGCTCGTAGCCGTCCGTGACCGGGTGGATCCGGAGAACTACGGTGGTTCTTTCCTGCTCGGGGTGCGGGGCTCCGTCGTCATCGGGCACGGTAACTCGCGCGCTCGCGGCGTCGAGAACGCGATCTTGGGGATCTCGCGCGCCGGCTCCGGGCTCGTCGAGGAGTCGGAGGCGGCGCTCGCCGCCGGCAGACGAAGCGTGGAGGAGGCCTCGTGAACGAGCCCGTCGGCAAGATCGTGGGCGTGGGACGTGCCCTGGGTAGCCGGACGGTCACGAACGACGACCTCTCGAAGGTCATGGACACGAACGACGCCTGGATCACGGAGCGCACCGGCATAAAAGAGCGCCACTTCGTCGCCGAAGGCGAGGATTGCGCCACTCTGGCGATCGCCGCCTCCAGGAGAGCTCTGGAGCACGCCGGGGTCGAGGGCGAGACGATAGACCTCATAATCTGCGCCACCTCTACCGGCCCAGAGTCGATGCCCAGCGTGGCTTGCCTGGTTGGGGAGGCGATCGGTGCCCCGGGGGCCGGCGCTATGGACGTCGCCGCCGCCTGCTCGGGCTACGCCTACGCGGCGAGCGTGGCGAGCTCGATGCTCCGGAGCGGGATGGCCCACCGCGTCCTCCTTATAGGGGCGGACGCGATGACCAGGATAGTCGACGGTAGGGACCGCTCGACCGCGGTGATCTTCGCCGACGGCGCGGGCGCGGTCGTGCTCGACCGCGGCGACGGCGAGTCCGGCTTCGTCGACCATGTGTTGGGGGCCGACGGACGCATGGCACCCTTAGGCCGCGCGGGTCACCCGAGCGACGAGCAGAAGCTCTACCAGAACGGCCGCGAGGTCTTCAAGTTCGCCGCAAGAATACTGCCCGAGATGATCGAGAAGCTCCTCTCGCGCAACAGCGTCCACCCCGACGAGGTCCAGTACGTCATCCCGCACCAGGCCAATGCCCGCATAATACACGCGGCGGCGCGCAAGATGTCGGTGCCGGAGGAGCGGATCGTGGTGAACCTCGATCGGTTCGGGAACACTTCCGCGGGGAGCATTCCGATCTCCTACCCCGACATCTACGACGACTTCGAGAAGGGCCGCTACGTGGTGACGGTGGGCTTCGGGTTCGGGCTCACGTGGGCCGCGAACCTGTACAAGATCTAGGGACGACAAAGGAATGAGGAGGGGTAGGGTTTGGCGTTGCGTTTGGCCGTGGTTTTTCCGGGTCAGGGGACCGCGGGGGGCGAAGTCTCCGGCGAGGTCGCTGAGGTGGTAAGCGCCGTCACCGGAGGGGGCGAGGTGCCCTACCAACTCTCCGTCTTCGCGAGCTCCGTGCAGACCCTCCGGGAACTCGAGGATCGGGGCGTCGAGCCCGACGTGGTGGCCGGGCACTCGCTCGGCGAGTACGCGGCGGCCCACGCGGCCGGGGCGCTCTCGCTGGAGGAGGCGGCCCGCCTCGTAGCCGAGCGCGACCGGCTGATGGGACAGGCCTCGCAGCAGAACCCCGGAGGAATGACGGCGGTTCTCGGGGCCGACCCGAGGGAGGTGGTGGAGGCGGTCGCGGAGTTCCCGGAGGCGGAGGGTATCGTCGTGGCGGCCAACTTCAACACGCCGCGCCAGGTCGTCATTTCGGGCGAGGAGGTGGCGCTGGAGGCGCTCTCCCGTCGCCTCGGGGGGAAGAAAAGGAAGCTCGACGTCGCCGGGGCGTTCCATTCTCCGCTGATGCTGACCGCCTCGATGGCGATGGAGGAGAAGCTTGAAGCGGCGCAGATCCGGGACCCCGAGATCCCGATGGTCAGCGGGGTAGATGGCGCGATTCTCGCGAAGGCCGACGACGTCCGCCTGGCGCTGCGCGAGCAGATGCTCTCGCCCGTCAGGTGGGTAGCGGTGGTGGAGAGGTTCGCTGCCCTGGGGGTCGAGGAGATCGTCGAAGCCGGAGGGGGTACGCTCGTGAGGATGCTGAGGGACTTCAAGGAAGTGGGGATGATGGGGCGCGCGGCGAAGGAGGTGCTCTCTTGAAGGCCCTGGAGCTGCCGCTTGGGCCAGCCGCAATTCGCGGGCTTATCCCGCACCGGTATCCGTTTCTGCTCGTGGACAGGGTCGAGGAGCTCGAGCCCGGGGTGCGGGCGGTCGGGATCAAGAACGTCACCCAGAACGAGCCGTTCTTTCAGGGGCATTTCCCCGATTATCCGGTGATGCCGGGTGTGCTTATCGTGGAGGCGATGGCGCAGGTCGGGGCTGTTGGCGTGATGACGCTGGAGGAGTACGGGGGGAAGCTCGCGCTCTTCGCGGGGATAGACGGCGTGCGGTTCAGGCGGCAGGTCATTCCGGGCGACGTGCTGCGGATGGAGGTCGAGATCTCGCGCCTCAAGGGCAGGGTCGGCCGGGGCAAGGGCTCGGCGACGGTGAACGGGGAGCGCGCCTGCGAGGCCGAGCTTATGTTCGCGTTCGCCGACAGGGTAGAGGGGGAGTAGATGGAGGGACGCGTCGCGCTCGTCACGGGCGGGGGCCGGGGGATAGGTCGTGCCATCGCCGTGAGGCTCGCAAAGGGAGGCGCGAAGGTCGCGGTCTCCTACAGGGCGAACGACGAGGCGGCTCAGGAGACCGCGAAGCTCGTGCGGGAGGCCGGGGCGGAGTGCGAGACTTTCAAGGGCGACGTGGCCTCTTCGGAGGACGTGAGCGCCCTCGTCAAAGGCGTGGGCGAGGCGTTCGGTCCGGTGGAGATCCTCGTGAACAACGCGGGGACGACCAGGGACAACATCATGATGCGCATGAAGGACGCCGAGTTCGACGAGGTCCTGCAGACGAACCTCAAGGGGACGTACCTGTGTACGCGGGCGGTTTTGAGGGGGATGGTTCGGGCACGTTGGGGCAGGATCGTGAACGTCTCGTCGGTCGTCGGGCTGCTCGGGAACGCGGGGCAGGCAAACTATGCCGCCTCCAAGGCCGGGATCATCGGGCTCACGAAGAGCGTCGCCCGCGAGGTCGCCAACCGGGGGATCACGGCGAACGCGGTCGCGCCGGGATATGTGGAGACGGAGCTCACGGGCGGGTTGTCCGAGGAGATCAAGGGGCGCATCCTCGGGCAGGTGCCGGTGGGGCGTTTCGGCGAGCCCGAGGAGATCGCGGAGGTGGTCGCCTTCCTGTCCGGCGACGGGGCCGCGTACATCACGGGGCAGACGATAGCGGTGGACGGCGGGATGGTTATGCAGTAAGGGTGTTTTCGGGTACACTACGCGCTATCTCGCGGGCGGGTGCGCCCGTGGGGTGCTTCAGAGAGTCGAAAATCGTATGAGGAGGAGAGGCATGGGACGGGACGAGATCCTGGAGAAGATCAAGGAGATCACCGCCGACAGGCTCGGCGTCGACGAGGGCGACGTGACGCCCGAGGCTTCGTTCCGGGAGGATCTCGAGGCCGACTCGCTCGACCTTGTGGAGCTCATCATGGAGCTCGAGGAGCAGTTCGGGATGGAGATCCCGGACGAAGAGGCCGAGAAGATCACGACGGTCGAGCAGGCCGTGGAGTACGTCACGGAGCACCAGGCGGCGTGACTCAGGGGGTGCCAGGGGACGGCGCGTCGGGCGGCAAGGGCTTCGCCTACATCACCGGCACCGGGGCGGTGACGCCCCTTGGGGTCGGCACGGAGAACTTCTGGGACGCGGCTCTGCACGGCAAGAGCGGGATCGGGCCGATAACCCTCTTCGATTCCGCGCCCTACCCGTCCCACATCGCCGGTGAGTGCTCCGATTTCGACCCCGTGGATTTCATGGGGAAGAAGGAAGCCCGCAGGATGGACCGCTATGCCCAGCTCGGCATCGCGGCCGGCATCCAGGCGGCGGAGGACGCCGGTATCTCGGAGACGCTCCAGAAGACGCCCGAGCGGGTGGCGATCATCATGGGCACCGGCATCGGCGGGCTCTCGACCTGGGAGCGCGAGTACAAGGTCTTGCACGAGAGGGGCGCCAACCGGGTCAGCCCGTTCCTTATCACCATGATGGTCCCGAACATGGCCGCCGGTCAGCTCGCCATCGCCCTCAAGGCGACGGGGCCGACGCAGTGCCCGGTCCTCGCCTGCGCCACGGGCGGCGAGGCCATCGCCGAAGGGCTTGAGCTTATCCGGCGGGGCGACGCCGACGTCGTGATAGCGGGGGCCTCCGAAGCGCCGATCACGCCCCTCAGCATGGCGGGGTTCTGCGCGATACGGGCGATCTCGACGCGCAACGACGATCCCGTCAGGGCGAGCCGCCCGTTCGACGCGAACAGGGACGGTTTCGTGATGAGCGAGGGAGCGGGCGCGGTGGTCCTCGAGAGCGTGGAGCACGCCGAGCGCCGCGGGGCCGAGCCGATCGCGCGCGTCGCCGGTTACGGCCGCTCGACCGACGCCTACCACGTGACGGCGCCGGACATCGAGGGGCGTGGGGTGGAGCGGGCGATGAAGCTGGCGCTCGACGACGCGGGGCTCTCGCCGGCGGACATCGGGCACGTCAACGCGCATGCGACCTCGACCCCGACGGGCGACGGACCGGAGACGAAGGCGGTGTCCCGTTACCTGCCGCACGCGGCCGTCTCGGCGACGAAGTCGATGACGGGGCACCTCTTCGGGGCGGTCGGGGTGACGGAGGGGATCATGTGCGCCCTCGCCCTCAAGGACAAGGTGCTGCCGCCGACGATCAACCTCGAGCAGATCGCCGACGATTGCATGGAGCTCGACTACGTGCGCAACGAGGCCCGCGAGGTACCGGACCTCAAAGCCGCAATCTCCAACTCCATGGGTTTCGGGGGGCACAACGTCGTCGTCGCGTTCGGCGATGTGGAGTAATATAGAACGATTATGGCTATAAGGGACCTGATCAACGTACTCCCGGAGCCTCTCCGCCAGCGTGCGCTCACGCACCCGAGCGTCGCCGACCCGTACGATTCGAACGGGCGGCTCGAGTTCTTGGGCGACTCGGTGCTGAACAGCCGCGTCGCCGAGATGGTCTTCCACAGCTACCCGGAGCTTCTGGAGGGAGACCTCACGCGCATCCGGGCTCACCTTGTGCGCAAGTCCTTTCTGGCGACCGTCGGTAGGAGCGAGGGCCTCGAAGAGGACATCGAGAGCTCGGTCATCAACGACTCCGTAATCGCCGACACCGTCGAGGCGATCATCGGCGCCGCCTACCTGATCGACAAGGACCTCGTGTACAAGACGGTCGACCAGATCTTCAACCCGGCCGAGGTCGACACGGACGAGCTCCGGGACTGGAAGACGTTGCTCCAGGAGACGCTCCAAGCCGAGGGCCTGCGCCCGACCTACAGGGTCAAGGCAAAGCAGGGTCCGCCACACCGTCCCCACTTCATCTCGGCCGTCGCGGTCGACAGCCGCGAGGTCGGCTCCGGCGAGGGCGGGTCCATCAAGGAGAGCGAGCAGTCCGCCGCCCGCGCTGCGCTCGAGATTTTGGGCGTGCGCCCAGTTCCGCGTTCCGCTGTCGAGGTGCACGTAGGCGCGTAGTTGCCGGGTAGAAGGGCCTGCCCAAACTCTCGCCGGTTGTTCGCCATATCCAGCCTCGTGCTCGCGCCGCTCCTCGTCGTCCTCACCGCTTCCGCTTGTGGGGCGGACCGGGTCACAAGAGTCTCGCAGCCGCAGGGAACTGCTTCGGAGAGCTCGCTTACCACCGCAACCACTCGAGTTTCCGAGCCCACCAACGCAGGCGCTTCGACTGTTCCCGCGAGGGTGTTGTTCCCGCGTCAAAGAGCCAGGGTCGATTACGTGCAGGCTTATGGTGGCGGAAAGCTCGTGCTGGACGAGCAGGGGTGCCTCCGATTGAACCCAGGCGGAGACGTTGTCGTCTGGCCGCACGACCACTCGGCCGATGTCGATGCAAGGGGCAGGGTGCGCATCCGCGATGGGAAGGGCCGCGTTGTTGCGAAGGTAGGGGACAACGTAGCGGTCGGTGGGGGCGAGGTCGGAGACCGCGGCATAGGTTTTGTCGACCCCGGCTCCGTGCCGAGCAAACAGGAACTGCTCGAACGATGCCCGGGCAGGTACTACCCGTCCGGGGACGAGGTGACGAGCGTGAAAGAGTACACGACCGGGAACTAGATGTTGTCTCTAGGCCCATCCGCTGGGCACCCGGTACGATCGGCAGCTTTCTCCAGGATCGCCGCGTAAAACGAGCAACCTCGTATTTATCGGTCAGATGACTCCTAGTTTGCACGGCTTTTCGCCCTCGCCTGTACTTCCGGCCGTGCGAGCGCGTAGAATGCGGCGATGCTTTCTGCGATCTACGTAAAGGGATTCAAGACGTTTGCCCGTCCGGTACGGATGCCGCTTTCGGGGGGGATCACGGCCATCGTGGGGCCCAACGGGTCGGGGAAGAGCAACATTACGGACGCGATTCTTTTCGCGCTCGGGGAGGGCAGCCCGAGCCTGTTGCGGGCGGGTTCCATGGACGACGTGGTGTTCTCGGGATCGGAGTCGCTGCCGGCGGCGGGGGCGGCGGAGGTTACGCTCGTCCTGGACAACGAAGACGGGACGATCTCGCTGCCCTACAAAGAAGTGTCTTTGACGCGCAGGATCTCGCGCGGCGGCGAGACGGAGTACCGGATCAACGGCAGCCGAGCACGCATGGCCGACATGCGTGCGGTCGCCGGAGAAGCCGGCATCGGGCGGCACAGCATCCTGCGCCAGGGTGCGGTGGATGCGATCGTTGCCGGCGGGGCCCAGGCGTGCCGGACGGCGCTGGAGGAGGCGGCGGGCCTCGGGGTGTTCCGGCGGCGGCGGCTCGCGGCGGGCCGGAAGCTCGAACAGACGGCCGCTCAGCTCGAGAGCGGGCGGGCGCTGGAGGCCGAGCTCGCTGAGCAGCTATGCAAGATCGAGCGAGAAGCCGTCGCCGCCCGCGAGTACAGGGAGCTCGAAGCCCGCTACCGAAAGCTCTCGCTGGCCCACCTCTACGGGATTGCCACGCGCGGCCTCGACGGCTTGCGCTCCCGCCTCGCGGAGGCCGAGGCCGAGGCGGCCCGTCTCGCCGAGGAGGAGGGGGCCGCGCGCGAGGAGGGGCGGCGCCTCGGCGAGGAAGAGGAGGGCTTGGAAGCCGGGCTCCGAGAGGTAGAACGCCGGATAGAGGGATTGGAGAATGGCTTGGAGCGCCTGCGTGTAGGCTCGTCGCGGGCGGAGCGGGCGGCGTTGAGGGTCGACGGCGCTCGAGATCTCGATGTGGATCGGCGCCGGCTGGTCGAGAGGATCGAGGGTGAGATCGAGCGCGTAACGGTCGAACTCGGGCGCCTCGAAGAGGGCATGAGTGGGCTGGAGGAGGAGCATGCGTGGGCGAAGGGGGAGCTCTCCAGGCTGGAGAGCCTCGTCTCCCGGAAGAGGCAGGAAGGTTCCGCGGCCACGGCGCGTCGGGTGGAGGCCGCGGGGAACTTGAGGGTTTTGCAGGAGAGGCGCGAGCGGGCCGTGAGCAGGCTGGGGGAGACCGAGGCGCTCGGCGACGAGGACCTCGCGCGCCTCGCGACGGTCAGGGAGATCCTGGAGGCGTGGCGGGCAGAACCCCGCCCGGCGCCATCGGCCGTGCTGGATCTCGTGAAGGAATCACGGGGCCTCCTGCGCCGGCAAGCCGCCGACGCGGACAGGAGGAGGGGCGGCCTGTCGTCGCTCATAGGGAGGACGGAGGCCGAGGTCCGCGCGCTGAGGGTTTCGGAGGGCGGCGCGAACGGCAAGCGTTTGTACGAGGTAGTACGGTCCCGTCCCGGCTACGAGGCCGCCGTCGAGGCCGCGCTCGGGGACCTCGCGGGCGGGGTGCTCGCCCCCCTGAGCGAGGGCATCAGGTTCCTCTCGGGCGAGCGGCCCTCGGAGCGCGTCGTCGTGCGCCTGGACGCGGGCGAGATGCCGGAGCACGGGACGCCCCCGGGCCGGCCGCTCGCGGAGTGCGTCGAGGTGCTGGACCTTTCGTACGAGGAGGTCGCGGCTCGGCTCCTCGCCGGCATTTACGTTATCGAGGGCACGACGGAGCCCGGATGGTCGGCTCCGAGCAACGGGCACGTCGCGGTTACCCGGGAGGGACTGCGGCTCACGCGCACGAGCGCGAGCCGGCCCAACGAGGACGGCGAGTTTGTCAGGGAAGCGCGCCTGGCGGAGGAAGAAGCCCGTCTGGACGTGCTCAAGAACCGTATGGGTGAGGAGCTTTACGACCTGCGGGAGGAGATCTCCTCCCATTCCCGTCGCCTGGACGACTTGGGCTCCCGGGGCGAGGCGCTGCGCGCCCTCGTCTCCAGGACCGTGCGCGCCGGACGGTTGCTGGCCTCCGAGGCGGACCGGAGGGCCAAGAGGGCGGACCGTGCGCGCCGGCTCCGCTCGGAGGCCGAGGCCGCGCTCGAAGGGACGGAGGGTGAGATCTCCGCCGCCGAGCTCGCCCTGCGTGAGGCGAGGCAGGCCGAGGAGCGCGCCGGCAAGGAGCTCTCCGAGGCCCAGCGAGCCGTAGATCACGCGTACGTCGCGGCCCGCGAGGCGGCCGGACGCCTCGCCCGGTCCCGCTCCGCCTCGCGCGCCGCCCGCGACCGCCGCGCGAAGCTCACGAGGGAGCTCGGTCGGTTAAAGAGGGTGGCGCCGGCCGGCGAGGCCGAACACCGCAGGGAGCTGGCGCGACGGGCCGTCGAAGCTGCCGCTCGCCTCGACGCCGCCGGGCGCGAGAAGCTCGCCGCCGCCCGTCGCGCGAGGTCCGACGCCGCAGCCCAGCGCACCCGCGTCTCGGAGGCGAGGGCGGCGCTCTCGCGCGACGCGGGGGAGCTCGCCGGAACGCTCGCTCGCGCGCGCTCGGAGGTCGAAAGCGTGCGCGGGGAGCTCGTGCGTGCGGAGGAAGCCGCCTCTCACGCCGCGGTGGAGATCCTCGAGGAGTGGGGCGCGACGCTGCAGGCTGCGCGCGAGGAGGCCGAGGCCCTCACGGAGCCTTCCGATGCCGAGAGGGCCCGTCTAGCCCGTCGGCTCAAGCGTTTCGGGGACGTGAACCTGCTCGCCATCTCCCAGCAGGGGGACCTGAGCGAACGCTACGAGTTCGTCTCGGCGCAGCGGGCCGACGTGGAGGCCGCGGCCGAGGAACTGGAGCACGTGATCCGCAAGCTGGACGGCGAGATGGAGGCGCGTTTCGCCTCGACCTTCGAGGATGTTCGACGGGCGTTCGGGGAGATCGTGCCGCGTATGATGGACGGGGCATCGGGGGAGCTAACGCTCTCGGAGGAGGGCGTCGAGGTCGGACTTCGGCTGCGTAGAAAGGGCTGGAGGCCCCTGCGGGTGCTCTCCGGCGGGGAGAGATCTCTGCTCGCGCTGTCCTTTCTTTTCAGCATCTTCCTCAGCCGTCCGACCCCTTCCGGAGACCGGACCGGGGCGTTCTGCGTGCTGGACGAGGCGGAGGCCGCGCTCGACGACGTGAACCTGGCCAGATTCCTCTCTGTGGTAGACTCACACAGGAAATCCGGGCAATTTTTGCTCGTGACACACCAGAAACGGACCATGGCGACGGCCGACGTGCTTTATGGAGTAACGCAAGACTCTTCGGGCGCTACGGTCGTCGTATCCAAGCGTTTAACGGGAGAATGAACAACCTTTATGGGACGGTCGTGGCGCAACTTTTTCAGGAGGAGCAAGAAGGAGGAGGAACCCTCCGAGGTCGCCGTCGAGGCACCGGAGCAGGAACCTGCCGAAGTAGTTGAGCCTGAAGATTCCACCAACGGGCTTGCGGAGACCAGCGAGGTCGTAGAGGAGCCACCCATCGCGGAGGCGCCCGACGGAGACTCAGAAGCTCCCGTCCATGAGGTCACGGTCAGGGGGACCGAGGACGAGGAGGACTTCGCCCCGGAGCCCGAGATTGTCGAGCCGGAGCCCATAGAGGCGCGGGAGGCGGACGTCGTGGAGGCGACCCTGGTAGAGGGTGGGCCAGAGGACGAAGAACCCGAAGAGCCTCGCGGATGGTTCGGGCGGCGTCGGCGGCGGGGGATCGAGGATGAGGAGACCGTCTCCTCCCCCGAACCTGCGGGGCCCGTACAGGCGCGGGAAGCCGGGGTCATGGAGGCGGCCCCCGTGGAGGACGTGCCGGACGATGAGGAGATGGAGGAGTCTCGCGGGTGGTTCGGGCGTCTGCGCAACGGTCTGAGCCGGAGCCGGGAGTCTTTTGTCGGGCAGCTCAACGCGGCGGTTGCGGAGTTCAAGGACGCCGACGACGAGGAGTTCTGGGAGAGGGTTGAGGAGATCCTCATAACCTCCGACGTCGGGGTGCCGACGACGGCGAAGCTCGTTGCGGAGCTGGAGCAGGAGGCGCTGGAGAAGAACATCACCAGCGGCAAGGAGCTCCGGGAGATCATGATTGAGCACGCCGCGCGCATCCTCGACAAGCCCGTCGAGCTCGACATCTCGCACAAGCCCACGGTGGTCCTCATGGTGGGGGTCAACGGAACGGGCAAGACGACGAATATCGGAAAGCTCGTCCACTTCCTGCCGGGGAACGTCATGCTTGCGGCGGGCGACACGTTCCGGGCGGCGGCCATCGAGCAGTTGCAAATGTGGGGCGAGAGGACGGGGGCCAAGGTCGTAGCGCGCGAACGGGGCTCCGATTCGGCGTCGGTAGCGCACGACGCGGTCGAGGCGGCGAAATCGGACGGCGCGGACGTCTTGCTCATAGATACGGCTGGCAGGCTCCACACGAAGGTCAACCTCATGGCGGAGCTCGACAAGGTCAAGCGGGTCATAGAGCGCCAGCTTCCGGGGGCGCCGCACGAGGTCCTGCTCACGGTCGACGCTACGACGGGTCAGAACGGCCTCAGGCAGGCGAAGCTCTTCCACGAGGTCGCGGGGGTCACCGGTATAATATTGACCAAGCTCGACGGGACGGCGAAGGGCGGTATCGCGCTCGCCATAGCAAACGAGGTCGGGGTGCCGATCAAGATGATCTCGGTCGGCGAGCAGATCGGGGACCTGCACCCGTTCGAGGCTCGAGAGTTCGCGCAGGCGTTGTTTGGAGACTTGTAAGTATGTTCGATACCTTAAGCGATAGGCTAGGTTCGGCCCTCGAAGGGGTACGCGGCAGCGGCAACCTCACCGAGGACCAGGTAAAGAAGGTTACCCGCGAGATCCGTCTGGCCCTTCTGGAGGCCGACGTAAACTACGGGGTCGTCAAGGAGTTTGTCGGGAACGTCCGCGAGCGCGCGACGGGGGCGGAGGTCTCTAAGGCGCTCTCCCCGGGACAGCAGATCGTCAAGATCGTCAACGAGGAACTCGCCACCCTTATGGGCGGCACCTCGAGCAAGCTGTCGTTCGCCTCGCGGCCCCCGACGGTCGTTATGCTCGCGGGCCTCAACGGCCACGGCAAGACGACGACCGCCGGGAAGCTCGCGCTCTTCGCCAGAAAACAGGGGAAGAACCCGTATCTCGTCGCGTGCGACACGTACAGGCCCGCGGCCATAGATCAGCTTCAGCAGATCGGGCGCGAACTCGGCGTGCCGGTGTACGCGGAGGGGACGGAGCCTACCCCCGAGGAGATCGCCGAGCGGGGCGTAAAGGCCGCGCGGGACGGCGGCTACGACTTCGTTATCGTTGACACGGCGGGCCGTCAGGTCGTGGATCAGGACCTTATGGACGAGATAAAGCGGGTGCGTTCCGCGGTAAGGCCGCACTCAGTCCTGCTCGTCCTCGACGTGGTGACGGGCCAGAACGCCGTCGAGATCGCCGAGGTCTTCAAGGAGTACGTGGACTACGACGGGATGGTCCTGACGAAGCTCGACGGTGATGCCCGGGGGGGTGCGGCTTTGAGCGTCGTCTCCGTGACGGACCGGCCGATCAAGTTCGCCTCCGAGGGCGAGAAGATGAGCGAGTTCGACTACTTCTACCCGGACCGGATGGCAGGGCGCATCCTGGGGATGGGAGACGTCCTCACGCTCATCGAGAAGGCCGAAGGCCAGATGGACCAGCGGGAGGCCGAGGCCCAGAGCAAGAAGCTTCTGGCCGGGAAGTTCGACTTCGAGGACTTCCTCAAGCAGATGCAGATGATCAAGAAGATGGGCCCGTTGTCGAGCCTGCTCGGCATGATCCCGGGCCTCAGCAAGCAGCTTCAAGGCGCGAACCTGGACGATATTGACGACAAGGCGCTCGGCAGGGTCGAGGCGATGATAACCTCTATGACGGTGCAGGAGCGTCGCAACCCGAAGCTGTTGCAGAACCCGAGCCGGGCGCGTAGGATTGCCCGCGGCTCCGGGTCGACTCAGCAAGACGTGCAGAAGCTCGTCAAGCAGTTCGGTCAGATGCAGAAGATGATGAAGCAGATGGGTAAGGGCGGTAGCGGCGGGGGCATCCCCAAGCGCATGCCCCGGATGCCCTTCAGGTAGTCCTCGGCAAGGATTCGAAAGACAAACGAGAGGTGAGAAGAGAATGGCAGTAAAGATCAGGCTGGCCAGGCATGGCTCGAAGAAGGCCCCCTTCTACAGGATAGTGGTGGCCGACGCGAGGAGCCCACGCGACGGCGCGTTTATCGACAGGGTCGGCACGTACAACCCGAGGACCCAGCCCTCCGACATCAAGGTCGACGTCGAGAAGGCGAAGGAGTGGCTCGGCAAGGGCGCCCAGCCGACCGACCAGGTCCGCAAGCTCCTGAAGATCTCCGGCGCCCTCTAGGCTCCCGAGGAGAACCTTTGCGCCAGCTCGAAAATCTCCTCCTGTTTCTCGCCCGCCAGCTCGTCGACGAGCCGGACAAGGTCGAGGTGACGGGCCAGGAGACCGATTCGCGCGTCGACCTCACGCTACGCGTCGCCGAGGGCGACGTCGGCAAGGTCATCGGTAAGGGCGGGCGGATCGTGAAGGCGATACGCATCGTTATGAAGGCGGCCTCCGTTAAGGCACAGAAGCGTGTCAACGTGGAGGTGGCGGACTAGAGGCCGTGACCCGTCTCGAAGATCGCTCGGGCCTCTCCGATCCCATCGTGATCGGCGTCGTCGCTACGCCGCACGGGGTACGGGGCACGCTGCGTGTGAAGCCCACCGGTTCCGGGCGCCACCTCAGGGAGGGCGTGGAACCTCTCGTCGGTGACGCGCGACGGCGTATTCTCAGATCCCGCGAGACCCCGAAGGGGTTCCTCCTAGACGTCGAAGGCGTGACGGATCGGTCGGAGGCGGCGGCCTTGCGGGGCGCGGAGATCGTGCTGGATCGGGCCGAGCTGGACCCGCCGGAGGAGGACGAGTTCTACGTCGGGGACCTCGTCGGCCTCGAAGCTTACGACGCCGAGAGCGGCGAGCAGGTTGGGGCGGTGACGCACGTCTTCCCTACGCCCGCGCACGACGTTCTCGTGGTGTCCGGGGACGATGAGGAAGCATACGTGCCTTTTACGCTCGAGCACGTACCCGAGGTCGACCCCGAGGGCGGACGCATATCGGTGAAACGGCTCGAGATAGGGGAGTAGGGCTTCCGTGGGTTCGATCGACGTCTTCTGCGTCTTCCCGGAGGCGGTGGAGGCGACCGTGCGCGTCGGGGTGGTCGGGCGGGCGATCGAGCGCGGCCTGGTTGGGTTTCGGGCGTTCGACCTCAGGGACTTCTCGCCGAACGGCAGGATCGACGACGCGCCGTTCGGCGGTGGTGCCGGGATGGTGGTGCGGGTCGACGTCGTCGCGCGGGCCTTCGAGGAGGTTTATGGCGTACCCGCGAGGGAGGTTCGCGGGGGGCGGCGCGTCATACTGACGGAGCCTGGCGGGCGGACCCTGGATCAGGGATACGTCGGGGAGGCCGCGGCGGGGCTCGCGGACGGCGGTGACGTCGCTGTCGTTTGCGGTCGTTACGGCGGGGTGGACGAGCGGGTGCGGGCGCATCTCGCCACGGAGGCCGTCTCGTTGGGGCCCTTCGTGTTGTCGGGCGGGGAGATCGTGGCTGCGGCCTTCTCGGACGCCGTTATCCGGACGCTCGACGGGGTGCTGGGAAACTCGGAGAGTTTGGAGGGGGAGTCGTTCTCGGAGGAGGGTGTCGTCGGGCCGCCGGTGTACACGAGGCCCGCCGCCTGGGATGGAGAGGCTGTGCCGGGCGTGCTATTATCCGGCAACCATCGAGAGATCCGCGCCTGGCGCGAGGGAGAGTCCCGCAATCGGGCTCGGGCCAGGGCGGGGGCGACGGGGGACCGCGCGTCCTCCTCGTCAGAAGCTCCGGAAGTCACCCACAAGGAAGGAAAGCAATGATCACAAACGATACGATTACGCCCATCGACGTCGATTTCCGCCCCGGCGACACCGTACGGGTCCAGTACAGGGTTATCGAGGGGAACCGCGAACGCATACAGAACTTCGAGGGGCTATGCATCGCGCGCAAGGGCGGCGGTATAAACGAGACCTTTATGGTCCGTAAGAACTCCTTCGGGGTCGCGGTCGAGCGCGTCTTCCCGCTCTACTCGCCGAAGATAGCTAAGATAGAGGTCGTCTCCCGCGGTGCCGTCCGTCGGGCGAAGCTCTACTACATCCGCGAGAAGATCGGCAAGAAGGCCCGCGTCAAGAAGGCCAAGTAGCCTCCTCGTCGTTGTAGCGAGATGTCCCAACCGAAGAGAGGGCGCCGCCGGAAGGACCCGAGCGGCGCCCTCTACGCGTTCGATGCCTGCTACATCGTTGGCCGCGGCGGACCGCTCGCGGGGGCGGACGAGGCGGGACGCGGCGCTTTGGCCGGTCCCCTGGTCGCGGCGGCGGTCGTGCTCGGAGGGGAGAAGCTGGCCGGTCTCAACGACTCCAAGGCTCTGGGGGAGTGCGCGCGGGAAGAGCTTTTTCGGCGGGTCGTCGCAACTGCCCGCGCCGTCTCGGCCGTTTCGTTTCCGGCGTGGTGGATAGACCGTTACGGCGTCGGGAGGGCGAATCGCGAGGCGCTTCTCCGCGCCCTCGAAGGTGTCTTTCCCCATTCGGGGTGTGCCCTTGCCGACGGGACCCTGAAGCTCGGGCCGGCGGTGGAGTGCATGCCTCGGGCAGACGGCAAGAGCGCCGCGGTGGCGGCGGCGAGCGTCGTGGCGAAGGTGTTGCGGGACCATGCAATGGGGGTGCTGGCCGACGAGCACCCCGGGTACGGCTTCGAGCGCAACCGGGGCTACGGGACCCTGGAGCACCGCCTCTCTCTGCGGGAGGCCGGGCCTTGCGTTGTGCACCGCCTCAGTTATGCGGGGGTGCTTCCGGCGTGAGCAACCGCGAGACGGGCATGCTTGGAGAGTCGATCGCGCTTCGGTATCTCGTCGACAAGGGGTACGAGGTCGTGGAGAGAAACTACCGGACCCGGTACGGAGAGATCGACCTGATCCTGCGTGGGGCGCAAGCGTTGGTTTTTGTCGAGGTGAAAGCCCGGCGAGGAACCGGATTCGGGGATCCGCTGGAGGCCGTAACCCCCGGGAAGCAGGCCCGGGTGCGTTCGATGCGGAGGCCTATCTGGCCGAACGGGGGGCTGCATTTGCGGAGGCGTTCGAGGAGATCCGGTTCGATGCGGTAGGCGTGCTCGTAGGGGAAGGGGCTACGGAGGTCCGGCACGTCGAGGACGCCTTCTGAGGGCCGCGCAGCGTATGGTTGGGGCATGTCTCGTCGCGAGTAATTTAGCAAGTTGGTACAATTCGGCGTCCAAGATAGCTCCATGCTCCGTTGGTGCGTAGCATGAATTGTGGAGCACGTAAGTAGGGCCACAGTAAAGGGTCGGTGCGCGGCGTAGTGTCTGTGTGCAGGGTTCGAAGTCTGGCTTTGCTGGGTGTGGATGCCTTACCGGTCGAGGTCGAGGTAGACGTCGGCGCAGGGCTTCCCGGCTTCACCATTGTCGGGCTGCCGGACGCGGCGGTGCAGGAGGCGAGGGAGAGGGTCCGGGTCGCCATCTCCAACAGCGGATACAAGTTCCCGACGAAGAAGGTCATAGTCAAT
>JADDPR010000397.1 GCA_016781775.1 Rubrobacter sp.
CGAGCAGGAGCAGCGCGAGGGACTGCAAACGGACTACGACGAGATCTACGTGCGGGTCAACACCGGCATCAGCAACATAGAGAAGGAGATTCACGACGTGGCCCCGGAGCGGGAGCCGCGCGCTACGTAACGCAGATCTCCTAATCCTTGGGAACCGCTCTACGGGGCCTCCGTCACCGGACGGGGGCCCCGTTTTTTTTCGTCCTCCACCGGGCAATGGAAGAGGCGTAGCCGGAGGTATCCCTGAGCGGTACACCCATTGATGACGCGCGGCAGTAGGGGCCCGCTTTGGGATCGGAATCGCGTGGCACGGCAGCGACGAGGGATAGGGCGTTACCCCGCGTTCAGGTCCGGCTCCTTACCGGTGGCGGGCCGTAACAGGACGTCGGCCACGGTCTTGCCTGCCGGGTCGCCGAGCAGGGGGATCTCGGCAAGCACGAGGGTGCCGACTCCGGGACGGCTCGCCACACGGAACACGCCGCCGAGCAGGGTGATCCTCTCGCGCATCCCCGCCATTCCCACCCTCTCGCCGGGGCCGCCCCCAGAGCCATCCGCGGGCACGAAGCCTCGTCCGTAGTCGCGGATGCGCAGCCGGATAGCGCCCCTCTCCCCGGGGCCCAGAGGCCCGGTCGGTCGCCGGACGAGTGAGATGTCCACGCGCGTGGTACCGGCGTGCTTGCCGACGTTGTTTAACGCCTCCTGGACGACGCGGAAGATCGCGGTCTCGGTGGCGGCCGGCAGGCGCTCGTCCCCCAGGGCGTCCTCGTAGGCTATGCGCCATCCGTCGGCCCTCAGAGCGTCGAGGTGGAGGCGGATGGCGCTCGGCAGCCCGAACTCGTCGAGGGCCGTGGGCCGGAGGTCGGCGATGACCCGTCGCGCCTCGCCGACGGTCTGGCGCACGAGTTTGGCGGCCCTGTCCAGGTCTTCCCGGCCCTCGTTGGTCGCCGGGGGGTGGAAGTGGGCGAAGGCCTGTAGGTGTTGGTGGGCGGCGGCGGCGACCTGGGCGAGGCCGTCGTGGACCTCGTAGGCGACCCTGCGCCGCTCCTCCTCCTGGGCGACCAGGATCTTGCCGACAAGCTCTTGCAGCTTCTTCTCGCGCTGGGCGAGCTCGCCGTAGAGCCGGGCGTTCTCGAGGGCTCTCGCCGCCTGTCCGGTGAGGCTCTCGAAGATGCTGACGGTGCCCCCCTCGGCCAGCTCTGCGGGCCCGTATGCCTCGAGCACGCCGACGGCCCGCTCCCGCACCATCAGGGGCAGGCAGATGCCCGTCGCGAACCCGCTCTCGGGGGCGGCGAGGGAGAAGACCTGCGTGACCTCCCCGTGGAGCGCGGCCTCTATGGCCTGCTTTACCTCGGGGGTCTTGCGGATCCTCAGCCCCGGCTCCTCGAGGCCGATGGAGCGCCAGACCTCGACGGGGTCTTCTCCTCCGCGCAAGGAGATCGCCGCGGCGGTGAGCCCGGAGATGCGGCGCATGATCTCGAGGAGCCGCGTGCCGATCTCCTCCGGCTCCAGGGTGGATCCGAGGATGATCCCGGCCTCGTGCAGCGCCATCAGGCGGTCGAGGCTGCGCCTGAGCTCGGCCTCGGCCTCCTTGCGCTCGGTGATGTCCTCCAGCGTGCCTTCGAAGCCGACCACCTCGCCGGAAGCGCTCCGGACGGCGCGGGCGTTCATGGAGGCCCAGATCACGCTGCCGTCCTTGCGGTAGAACAGGGCCTCGAACTCGAATACCCTGCCTTCTTCTTCCATACGCCGGGCGAACTCCTCGCGCCGGGCGGGCTCGACGTAGAGCTGCCTCCCTATGTCCCGGACCTTCTCGGCCATCTCTTCGGGGGAGTCGTAGCCTAAGATGCGCGCCATCATGGGGTTGACGGTCATCAGCCGTCCCTCGGACGTGGTCTGAAAGATGCCCTCCACCGCGTTCTCGAAGATGCCCCGGTACTTCTCCTCGGCGGTCTTGAGGGCCTCCTGGGCGTGTCGGCGCTGGCGTCGCTCCTCGGCATCCCCGAGCTCCCGCTCGACGGCGGGGGCGAGGCGGGCGAGGTTGTCCTTGGGGACGTAGTCCTGGGCGCCGGCCTTCATGATCTTGACAGCTGCGTCCTCCCCGATGTGCCCGGAGACGATGATGAACGGCAGGTCAGGCCACCCCCCGTAGCGCAAGAGCTCAAGCGCCGCCGGGGCGCTGAAGCGCGGCATGGCGTGGTCGGAGATGACGAGGTCCCACTCGCCGCCACCCTTAAGGGCGGCGAGCATGTCCCCGGCCGTCTCGACCCGCTCGTGGGAGACGCGGTAGCCGCCGCGCCTGAGCTCGCGCAGGACGAAGAGCGCGTCGTCGGGCGAGTCCTCGACGAGCAGGAGGCGCAAGGGCCGTCCCTCCCCCTCCCGCCGCGCGGAGCGCGCCTCCTCCGTAGCGCTCAACGCGCCCCGGCCTCCTCGCGCGACCCTTCGCGCGCGAGGGCGCGAGACGGGTCAAACTGGAGCCCCGGGCGGAGCGTGAAGAAGAAGGAGGCTCCGTGTCCGACCCTGCCCTCGGCCCACACCCTCCCCCCGTGGCGGTGCACGATGCGCTGCACCGTCGCCAACCCTATCCCCGTCCCCTCGAACTCGTCCGTGCCGTGCAGCCTCTGGAACGCCCCGAACAGCTTGTCCGCGTACTCCATCTCGAAGCCCGCCCCGTTGTCCCGAACGTAGTAGACCGGGACGCGGCCCAGCTCCGAGAGCCTCCGGTCTTCCCCGAAGCTCACCCTCGCCCGCTCTTCCTTCTCGGTGAACTTGAAGGCGTTGCCGAGGAGGTTGGTGAGCGCCACCCTTATGAGATGGGGGTCGCCGTCTACCTCGATGCCGTCCTCGATCTCGAAATCGACCTCCCGATCGGGGCGGGACTCGCGGAGGCCGTCGGCCACCTCGCGGGCCAGGGAGCTAAGGTTCAATCGCTCCCGCCGCAGAGCCCCGCGCGTGACGCGCGAGAGGCCGAGGAGGTCGTCGATGAGGCGGCCCATCCGCTGGCTCGCGGCCCGGACCCGGCCCAGGTAGTCCCTTCCCTCCTCGTCGAGATCGTCGGCGTAGTCTTCGAGCAGAATCTGGGAGAAGCCGTCGATGCTCCTTAAGGGGGCGCGCAGGTCGTGGGAGACGGAGTAAGAGAATGCTTCAAGCTCGCGGTTCGTCACCTCGAGCTCGCGGTTGGCCTCCTCGAGCCCGAGGCCGGCCTCCTCGGCCCGCAGCCGGGCGCGCACCAGCATGTAGGTTATCCCGAAGAGCAGGAGGCTCACCCCCAGGCCGCTCAGGAGCACGAAGAGCGGCAGCCTGCTGTTCGCGCCCCGATCGAACCCGGGAAGCGCCTCGAAGTACAGGTTCCACTCCCTCCCCGCCACCTCGACCGGGACGGAGTCGCTGAGGGAGGAGGGGTCGCGGGACTTCCCGATGGGCAGCCCGGTGACCTCGGCGACGGCGCCGCCGAAGGAGCCGGCAGCTTCTTGGGCTTCGCTGGCGCGGCGGACGCCGTCGTCGTCGTAGAGTAGGTTCTTCGGGGTGAAGCCCTCGCCGTCGTAGACCTCGACGTCCACGGAGGGGTCGTACGATCCGTCCAGTATGCCCTTCAAGGCTCTGTTCATGGGTAGGTAGGCGACGACGTACCCCTCCAGGGCGCGCCGGCGCTCGACGACGGTACCGTGGGGCTCGCCCTTGCGGTACATCGGCAGGTACGCCACGATCCCCTCCTCGAGCACGAGGTCCGCAAGCGACTTCGGGGGCGCCTCGGAGAGCACGAAGGTCTTGCCCGTCACCTCCACGTTCCCGGTATCCCGGGCCCGGTCCATGGTCGCGCGATCCGCCGCCATCCTGTACGGGTCGTAGCCGACGAGGCCCTCGTTGGCCTTGTTCGAGGGTTGTACGTAGGCGATGGGGTAGGAATCGGGGCCCTCTTGCCTCACGTAGCCGAGCATCTGGATGCCCTCGTAACGCCTCTCGAGTTCCAGGCCGTCCGCGAAGCCGCCCCACTCATCCTCGCTCACGGCCGAGGAGGCCGAGAAGAGACCGCGGGCGCCGAACATGACGTTGACGTAGCGCTCCAGGCGGCGGCCCATGGCCTCCCGCGAGGTCTGTACGGTGTCGTCGAAGCGCACCCGCGCCGAAGCCTCGGCGTTCTGGCGCACGTAGTAGGAGGCAAGGAAGGTCAGGATGAGAGCGACGAGCAGCACCGCGTAGGCCAGGATCGCGCGGCGCAGATGGCCCAGAACCGCTCCGAGGAGGTGCATCGGTCCCTAGCCTCCCCGCCTCGGGGTCTCGTTCAAGACCAGCCAGTAGAGCCCGAGCTGGCGGACCGCCTCGATGAATTGGGCGAAGTCGACGGGTTTGCGGATGTAGCTGTTCGCCCCGTAGCCGTAGCCGTCCACGAGGTCTTGCTGCTCCTTGGAAGAGGTGAGGATCACCACCGGCAACAAGCTCGTCCGCTCGTTCCCCCTGAGACGCCTCAAGACCTCCAGCCCGTCGAGCTTTGGGAGCTTGAGGTCCAGCAGTATCACCTGCGGCATGACGCTCAGATCCCGCCCCTCGTAAGCCCCCGTGCCGAACAGATAATCCAGGGCCTCGACCCCGTCGCGGGCGACCACGACCTCGTTGCCGATATTGTTCTTCTTGAGGGCCCGCCGGGTTAGAAGCTCGTCGTCCGGGTTATCCTCGACCAGTAGGATTATCTTGCTCACCTTACCCCTCGCGGCTCCGGTAGATCCTGCTCCCGGCATCTTCCGAAGACGAGAAAGCTTTGGGTGACCCCACCCCCCGACCCTCGTATGCCCACAGCCCCATGCCTCGCCCCTTCTCCCACCTGCGTTTGCAGGGGGGCACCCGACAAGATGGACATATTTATAACGGCTTACACAACCGCGGCGCAACCGCAGGCACGGCCGGGGGTTAGCCTACGGGGGGATCAGTCGCGCAGGGGCAGGCGTATCCTCGCGTAGGTACCTCCGCCGGGGACGCTCTCGACCGCGAGGTCGCCACCGTGCTGCTCGACGATGGCCTTGGTGAGGGCCAGGCCGACGCGGGGCCGTCCGTCCACGTTTTCGGAGCCCGGGTCGAAGGCTTCGTTTATAAGAGATTGCTCGACACCCTCGCCGTCGTCGGCGACCTCAATGAGGAGGTCCATGCCGTCTTCGGAGACCCGCGAGCGTAGCCCGAGCCGCCCGCCGGCCTCGGGCAGGGCCGAGAGCGCGTTCTGCAGAAGCTCCCCGACGGACTCGCGCAGCTTCAAGCGGTCCACCACCGCGTAGCCGACCTCGGGGGCGATGTCCAGCTCGATGCTGACGGCCCGCTTGGTGAACTCGTCCTGGAAGCGCAGGAAGACCCGGTAGAGGAGCGCCCGTATGTCCGTGCGTGAGAGGTTGAGGTCGAGGGGGAAACCGAAATCGGTGATGCGAGCCCATCGAGCTGCCCGACGAGATCTTCCCTTTCGACGGCGTGTCCGTTCCTCCCACCCGCGTCTTCAAGCTGGGTTATCCTCGAACGCAACTGGGAGACCAGGCGGTGAAGCGTGACCCTGGAGGGGGAATTGCGCCAGGCGCGGGCATCCCCGTCGCCGTTTGCGCCGGCCGCGGTCAGGGCCAGTCCGTTTATCCCCTCCCGGCGTGAGATCGCCTCCATGGCCCGGTTGAACGCCCGGCTCACCTCCCCGAGCTCGTCGGCCCGCTCCTCGTCGAGGCGGCGGTCCAGGTCCCCCTTCCCGACGTCGTCGAGCGCCTGCCTGAGCTCGCGGAGCGGTCGGAAGAGATCCGAGGCGAGGTACGCGGCCAGCAGCAGGAGCAGCGACAAGGTGCCGAAGACCGCGAAGATCAGGACGAGCTGCGCCGTCCTGCGGGTGTTCTGCGTCTGTACCAGAACATCCTCCCGCGCGTCCTGGTCCGAGGCGATTGCCCTGTTGGTCGCAGACTCGAAAGCCTGGAAGCTGTTCTCGTTCGGCTGCTCCTGCGCGAAGCTCACGAGCTCGAACCGGGGCTCCCCCAGTCCGCTTCCTTCGAGGTCATAGTTGTCGGACTCGCCGCCCTCGAAGTCGTCCTCGTCCGGTTGTTGGATCGGCGCGGGTGATTCCTGCGACAGGTCGGGATCTTGCTGCACCTCTAGCCGCCTCTCGGCCAGTTCCACCGCCTCGCTCCTGCGCCCGGCCTGCACCAGGTCGAAGACCTCGTTGGCGTCCCGCACGACCATCTCGTAGGCGGCGCGAACCTCGTCTACCTGCTGCCGTTCTTCTTCGGTGTCCGCCAGGCTGGCCCACGTGTCGAGATCTTGATCCACCGTCCGTATGGCCCCGTCGAACTCCTGGCGGGCGTTGGAGTCCTCCTCGGCGACGACGTCCGACACTTCCTTGAGGGCCCGGAAGTCGCGGCCTGCACCTGCTGGGCCTCCAGGCTGCGCGTGTAGTGGCGCTGAAGCTGCTCGCCGGTGGCCCCCCACTGGAAGGTCGCCCAGATCGAGACGCCGGCGACGAGGAGGCCGAGGAGTACGAAGGTCCCGAAGGTTACGAAGAGTTTGCGTCGTAGGTTCATGTGCTCTCCAGAGGTCTCAAAGGGCCAGGCCGGTCCACTGCCAGTAGCCGTAGTAGAACAGCACGATCAGGGCGAGGTGGATTATCAGCAGCACCGAGCTCAGGCGGAGAAGGTCCGCGGGCTGGTAGGTCTCCCCCCCCCCGCTTCCTGGAACATGAGGAACGCCTTGGAGGAGACGGGGAAGGTCAGGCAATAGTCCATCCCGACCGTGCCGATAAACAGGACGGCGACCGGGTTCAGATCCACGCTGCCGGCGAGGTACAGGAGCGGCGGTACGAGCGCTGCAGCGCGTGCCGCGTGCGAGGTCATGTAGACGTGCGAGGTCAGGGCGATAAAAGCCACGATCAGGAGGATCAACATCCCGGACCGGGCGCCGGCGATGCCACTGACGGCGAAGAGGTTGTCTATGATCCACTGGGCCGCGCCCGAGTCTATGAGCGCCTCCCCGAGCGCGAGGGCCGCGCCGACGAAGACGATCAGGTTCCACGAGACGGACTTCAATCCATCCTTCCAGCTCATCACCCCGAGCCCCGGGAGGGTCAGAAAGAGCGCGCCGGCCACCGCAACCGTGGCGACCTCCAGGCCGTGCCAGGTCTCCGTCAGCCACAGCCCGACCATCACGGCCAGCACCACGAGCGTGATATTCTCGGCTCTGGTGAAGGGACCACGCCCCTCTCTTGGGATCTCCAACCGGCGTTCGAGACGGTCCCGGTCGAGGAAGAGCCACATGATCACCCAGGCGGACGCGTAGCTGGCGACGATGCCGAACGGAGTGCCCCACAGCGCCCACTGGGCGAAGGAGATCCGCTCGCCGGCGATCTGGGCGAGAAGGTCGTTGGCGATCAGATGAGAGCCCGCCCCAATGATCGTGGTGATGGTCGCAACCAGGATGACGGTCGGCATCAGCAGGGCGAGCGCCCGCACGATCTTCTTGTCCCCGGCGGCGTCGGCGATGCTCCTGAAGACGGGCATGGCCACCGCCGCCCGGCCGCTTGTCGAAGGGATGACGAACGAGAGCGGGATGAGCACGGTGGTGAGCATCCAGAGCATGCCGCGCACGGAGGAGGCCCGCTCGACGACGAAGCCGGTGAGTCTCCCGGCGAGACCGGTCGCGCGCATCGCCCCGCCGAGCACGAAGGCCCCTATCATGAGCCAGACCACGTCCGAGGCCAGGGCGCCGAAGAGCTTCTCCTGCGTGCTGCCGCCGGTCAGGACGGCGAGCGTCAGCGCCGCGAGCGCCACGTAGGCGGCGTTGATCTTCGTGGTGGACCAGAGGATCGCGGCCAGCGCGAAGACGAACAGCGCCATGCGCGCCTCGTACGGCAACGAAGTCGGCAACAGCACGGCGATCCCCGCCACGATGGAGAGCGCCAGCGGCAGCATAGCGTCCACGACCCAGCGGAACCGCCTCCTGTTTCTCGCCCGTTCAGACTCGGCCTCGCTGCCGTTGAAGTCCGAGATCGTGAGCGCGGAGCCTTTCC
>JADDPR010000373.1 GCA_016781775.1 Rubrobacter sp.
AACAAAGGTTACGGATGCTGTGGCGAGGAGGATCACCCGCGCCCAATCGTGCGGTAACGGGAACTCTTCGTCGTGGGCGTCAACCTCGCCCCAGTCGCCCGAGAGGTGCCTCCTCAGCAGCTCCGTGGGGTCCGTGCCGGTGGCGGCCAGGAGCTCGAGGGCGCCGGGGGTGGCGCACACCACCCCCAGCTCGAAGCGGGCCATCAGGAGATCCCGCCGTGGGCGACGATGCAGCCCTTGCAGAGCAGGTCGCCGGGGAACCAGCTCAACGAGCCGTCGTCCTCCCCGACCTCGACCAGGTTGTGCCACCAGCGCCTCACCCCGCACGAGTCGCAGACCGCGCTACCCTTGGCGACGCGGGAGGCGGCCACGAGATGCGAGCAGTGCCCGTGCGAACCGAAGCCGCGGCACTCGCAGCGGTTCCGGGCCGGGCGGGTACCGGTCCTGACCTCGTAGCGCCTACCGGGGTCTGAGCCGGAGGGGACGAGCCACTTCCCCCCGCCCCGGTAGGAGTCGAGGATCAGGTCCTGGGCGACCGCGACGATGCCTAGGCCCCGAAGGACGTAGTCCGGCATCCCCGGTTGCTTCGGGCATGCTTGTTGACCTTGCTTCGGGGCGCGCTCGGGCGCGAGTCGCGTTACTCTTTGTTCGTCCACGGGGGTCCTCCTGTGGGCCGTGCCTCCGGGGAGCTTGGACCCTCCCGCGGGGGCTTTTTTCGTTCTTGACGCCCTTATTATAACCTCCTATAATAGGTGATGTCAACTGTTGTTAAGTCCTGTGAGGAGATGCGCGGCATGGATGATGAGCGGTTAATCACGCTCGACGAGGTGGCCGAGCGGATGCGGGTGAGCGTTCCTACGGTGCGCCGCTGGATCAAGGCCGGGAAGCTAACGGCCACGAAGCCAGGGGGCGTCTACCGGGTGCGCGGCCGCGCCTTCGAGGAGTTCGTGGAGAAGCACACGGGAAAAGCACAAGCGCCGCCCTCGCTGGCTGAGGCCTCCGAGGGGCGGCGCACCCTCGCCAGGAGGCGGCTTCTGGCCCCGCTGCACCCGTTCGCCACGCAAGTCGAGGCTCGGACGGAGTTCTGGCAGAAGTTGGCCGAGAGCGGAAAGGTGAGCCTCGACAGACTCGAGGACGCCACTCAGGAGCTGGGCTTCACGGCCCAAGGCTTCAAGGCGCTGGTGGACGCGGCCATCGACGAGGGCTGGGACGCGGCGGAGTTGAGTCTGCTGGTGCGCGTCTACGAGAGCGTCGCCGGTCCCTACCGAGAAGCATGGGGCTCGCTTATGGAGGCGTGGGTCGCGAGTGCCGCCGACACGCAAGGCTCGAGAAGGCTGCGGCTCGTCGCCGACGCCGACGAGGCCATGCGAGTAGTTGAGGAAGCCGGAGAAGCCGTGAGAACGGCTGCATAAGAGGCGATGAAGAAGAAGGCGGGGCCATCCTCGTGGCAGAGAAACTGGCCCCAGCCGCCCTACCGAAAGGATAACGCATGACGGATACGAAGGCACCCCCCGACAGCGGCGGAGGCGCGCTGGACCGGGTTCTCGACCGGCTCCAGAACGTCCAGCAGGTGAACGGAAGGTTCAAGGCCTCCTGCCCGGTGCCGGGACACGGCCAGGGCCGGGGCGACCTGAAACCGAGCCTCAGCGTCAGCCAGGGTGATGTGCGCGTCCTGCTGACGTGCCGAGTCGGATGCAAGGAGGAGCAGGTCCTCGACGCGATGGGACTGTCGAAGGGCGACCTCTTCGACCAGCCCGCTAGCGCGAACAGCCACAAGACGAACGGCCACCGGAAGATAGTCGAGACCTGCGACTACACGGACGAGGTCGGGAGGCTCCTGTTTCAGTCCGTTCGCTACGAGCCGAAGGGGTTCTCCCAGCGCAAGCCCGACGGGAGCGGAGGGTGGATAACCCAAGGCGTCTTCAAGAACGGCACCCGCCCCGTCCTGTACCGGCTCCCGAAGGTGCTTGCGGCCGTGCGCGAGGGACGTCCCGTGTGGGTGGTCGAGGGCGAGAAGGACGTCCACCGGCTGGAGGAGGAAGGGCTCACGGCCACGACGAACCCGATGGGCGCCGAGAAGTGGCGCGATCACCTCTCGGAGGCGCTGGTCGGCGCCGACGTGCGGATCCTCCTGGACAACGACGGGCCCGGACGCAGGCACGCCCGCAAGGTGGCGAAGAGTCTCCACGGGAAAGCCGCGAGCGTGAAGATCGTCGAGCTGCCCGGCATCCCGGAGGGCGGTGGCGACGTCTCCGACTGGTTCGACTCCGGTGGGACCGTCGAGGAGCTGGAGGAGCTGGCCACACAGGCCTTCGAGTGGGAGCCGCCGGAGCCCGAGCCGGAGAGCCGGAACGGCAAGGCCGGGGCGGCCAAGCGCAACCAGGCGGACCGGTTGATTGACTACGCACGGGAGACGGGGGCGGAGCTCTTCCTGGACCAGTTCAACACGCCCCACGCGCTGGTAGACGGGGAGGCGGTCCCCCTCAACAGCCGCTCCTACAACTGGCTGCGCAACTTGATGTGGGCGAAGGAGAACGCGTCCGTCGGCGGAGATCCGCTCAAGACCGCTTCGGGGACGCTGGCGGCTTTCGCGGCCAACGAGGGGCGGACACGGACGCTGCACACCCGAGCCGCCTACCACGAGGGGGCGGTCTACTATCAGCTCGGGAAGGGACGCGTCTGGAGGATCGACCGCGAGGGCTATCGCAGGGACGACGCCCCTCCGGTGGTCTTTCGCAGCATCAACAATCTCAAGGAGCTTCCCGACCCCGAAGCGGGAGGGACCCTCGACGAGGTCTGCTCCCTCATCAACATCAAGTCCGGCCTGGGGCGCAGGCTGTGGTTGGCGCACACGGTGCTCACGCTGTTGGAGCACATCCCGCGCCCGATCGAAGAGGCCACGGGTGGGGCCGGCGCGGGGAAGTCCACGTTCTCGCGCTATAAGAAGCGACTCCTCGACCCCACCGCCCCCGAGAGCATCCGCCTCGACAAGCGCGACTTTCTTCAGAAGGCGGATCACACGTTCATCATCCTCCTCGACAACCTCAACTCCCTGCCTGAGTGGGCCGAGGACACCCTCTGCCGACTCGTGACGGGGGAGGGCGACTCCAAGCGCGTCCTGTACTCCGATGACGATGACTACATCTTCGAGATGAAGCGGGCGATCCTTCTGAACGGCATCAATCAGCCCGCCGACCGCTCCGACGTCCGCGACCGCACGCTGCCCGTCGAGCTGCGGCGCATCCCCGACGATCGGCGACGGAGCGAAGAGGAGCTGTGGGAGGAGTTCCGGGAGAAGCATCCCCGGATGCTCGGGGCAATCCTCGACACCCTCTCCCGCGCGATCCGCGCCAGGGAGGGGCTGACGCTCCCCCGGCGCCCCCGGTTGGCCGACTGGGGGGAGTACGCCGCCGCCGTATACGAGTGCGAGGGCTGGGCCGAGGGCGACAAGCGGGGAGCGGAGTTGTTCCTGGACGATTGGGACAAGGTCGTCCTCATGCAGGACCGGGGGACCGTCGAGGGCTCCCTCCTCGCCCAGGCCATCGTCGCGCTCATGAAGACCCGCGAGGAGTACAAGGGGTTCGCCTCCGACCTGTATCAGGACCTCCGCCCCATCGCCGAGGACGACCTCCACGTCAACACCGAGCGCGACAAGGACTGGCCCACGAACGCCGTGTGGCTGGCGCGCCAGCTCCGGGAGATCGAGCCGACGCTGAACAGCTCCTTCGGGATAGAGGTCCAGCGCAAGAACCACAAACGGGGCTCCTTCCTCATCATCACGAAGAGGGGCGACGGCGGGGACGATCCCGGTAACGGAGGGGGTGGAGGTAAGGAGCCGTTTACCTCCACCCTTACCTCCACCTTACCTCCACCCCACAATCCCGATACCTATGGGAAGGGTGGAGGTAAAGCAAGTAGTGGAGGTAAAACGGGGTATTCCTATCCCTCCCATCCTCGAACTGATGAAAGAGAAGGGGATATAAGGGAAAGAGAAGGGGATATAAAGGGGAGTGGGGTAAATAGCTCCAGATTTACCTCCACTACCACCACCCCCACCCCCACTCCCGGTGTCGGGAGGGATGGCAACGAGAACGGCACGCGGGAGGGGCCGGTCCCCCCGAGCCCCTCGTCGCCCCTCGAGGAGTTCTTCTCCAACCCGCCCGACTGGCTCGCCACGCAGCTCGACAAGTGCCGCGAGCAGGAACGGTTCGTCAAGCCCACGTGCGCCACGGCCGCCGGGGAGGTCTGGGGAACGGTCACCCGTTGGGCGGAGGTCGAGCCGGTCCTGAGACGCCACCTATCGAAAGGGGGGCGTCCGTGAGTCCTCGCACGGTCACGCAGCCGCCGGACCTTCAGGAGCTGGACGTCCGGCGCTTCCGGTGCCAGCTGGATGATGACGGCGAGGCGCAAAGGGACGAGCTCCACGCCAAGCGGGGCCGTCGCCTCCCCGACCCCAAGGTCCGTTCCCGACGTCGGGAACGCGGGGCACGGGATCCCGCCGGGGCCGGGTTGTGAGCAAGGGACACGGGACGCGGATGCGGGCGGTCGTTGATCGTCTCTCGGTCGACGAGGAGGCGCGCCGGATCGGCCTCCCCCTGTCCGCCCTGCGCCCGGTCCTCGGCCCGGACAAAGCCAACGCCAGGCGTACGGTCCGCAGCCTCCTCCGGCGCGGCGACGCGGATTGGATCGTGGACGAGGCTGGTACCCGCCGCCTCAAGTTGAACTGGCTGGTCTGCGTCTCGGCCCTGATCAAGCGCGAGGGATGGGGCGACGACGATCCGTTCGAAGCAGCGCGCGAGCACCGGCGCCAGGTGGAGGCGGCGCTCGCAGACATCCTGGCGGAGGAACAGGAGAAGCGCCGTGCCCTTTCAGCTCGGGAATCTTTGTGGGAGGAGCCCGTGCGTCCCCCCTCGCGCCGCCCCCCGGGCCCGAACCAGACCAGGATCATCGCCGTCCTGGTCCGCTACGCCGATGACCCCCAGATGGGCCTGCCCGTGGCCGCGGTGCGAAGGATCGCCCGCGAAGGGTCCCCGGGAGACAAGGCCAACGTCCTGCGCGCCATCCGCTCCCTCGTCCGCTCCGGGACCCTCCAGCTGACCAGGGACGCGCAGCGCCTGCGCCTCGCCACCTGGGAGAGCGCGTGGTGGCGGTGGCGGGCGACTCCGTACACGCTGGATCCACCGCTGGCCGACGAGAAGGCCGAAGCCGTGCTTGAGGCTTTCGGGGAGCCCGGAGGGGTGTCGCGTAAAGGGGGCTCCCCATGGTTAGCGGAGAGATTTCCCGAGCCGGGTTAAGTGACCCCGCGCCGGGCTACCCGCCGGATTACCGAAATCGGGCGGGCTACCCGCCGAACAGCCTTTGCCACCACGAGCGGGGAGGCTCCGAGCGCCCCTCTGAGGCCGTCGCATCCTCGGGTGGACCCTGGCCCCCACCCGGTCCCTTCGCACCCGCCGGGGCGTCCCCTGGCGGGGCTTGCGGGTCCTTCCGGGCGGCTTCGAGTTCGGGGACCCGCTCGATGAGCCCGGCCAGCAGGCGGCGGTGCTCCCGAAGCTCCTCCGTGCGAACGTCGAGCTGGCGTTCCAGGTAGCGTACCCGGTCCCTCAGCTCCTCTACAAGCTCGGCATCCAGCGCCCGTCCAGCCTCCGTCCCGCTGTTCGGCTGGTCTCCGTCTTGTCTTTGTCCAGCCGCGTCGAGCCACACTGATACGGAGCCGTCCTCGCCCTTCCTACTGCGGAGTGTCCCACGCGCAATCCTCTTTCGGACGGCGTCGGAGCTGAGACCAAGCGCGTCGGCGGCTTGCCGCACGTCCAGCCAACGACCCGCCGCGTCCCCCTGCTCGTCCGGTCCCATAGCCCCGCAGCGTATGCTCTCGCCCCGCCCCGGTCCAGCGAACCTCTCTATGATGGGCAGGACGACCGCTCCGTGTCCTCAAGAGTCAGGTTCCGAGAGCAGCCGTTTTGAGGAAGCCGCACGGCCCCGGTCCGGTGGTGGTACTGCGGCGGTGTGCGGTAGGGGAAGAACCCGTGTGGTCGTCGACGGTTCGGGGTACCGTCCGTAAGCCATGGCACCGCAGTCGAAGAAAGACGGCCACGTACTCGGGGTCCTCGCCCTGCCCGGCGGGGCCGAGGTCCCTTTCCGCGTCGTCCGTCCCGACGACGCCCCCGCGCTGCAGCGCGTCCACGCCCGCTGTAGCGAGCAAACCATCTTCCTGCGCTTCTTCGGCCCGATGGAGGAGCTGTCGGACAGGAAGGCCCGGTACTTCGCCAGCACTGACGGCGTCGATCACCTCGGCCTGGTCGCGCTGGACCCCGAGGACCCGAACGAGATCATCGCGGTCGTGCGGTATGCCCGTGAGACGGGCGACGAGCGGGCCGAGTACGCCGCTCTGGTCGAGGACCGCTGGCAGGGCTACGGGGTGGGGGCAGGGTTGACCCGTCACCTCATCGACGCGGCAAAAGAGAACGGGGTCCGCTACTTCTACGCACTCGTGATGGGAGAGAACATGCGCATGCTCAACGTCTTACGCCACCTCGGCCTCCCCGAGAGGGAGCGCTTCGCGGAAGACGCGAAGCGCGTGGAGGTCGTACTCTCCCCCGAAGGGCACCGAGGACCGGGGTAAGACCAGGGGTACGTACGGGCTTCTAGCAAGAAGAGAGGGAAGGAGAACCGAGATGGCGGCGTTCGCTTTTACCCTGCCCGTCCTGCCGGGGCAGGGCGGCGCGGTGAGGGGCATGGGGGATGCGCTCGAGGGGTCGGCAGAGCTCCAGGAGGCGTACGAGGCTTCCAGGAAGATCCTGGGCATCAGGGAGGAGAAGGTGTGGGTTCAGAAGACCCCCATCGGCGAAGCGCTGGTCGTTTACTGGGAGACCGAGGACCCCCAGCGCGCCCTGAGAGAGCTGGCCGACTCCCAAGACGAGGCCGTCGAAAAGTTCAGGGACCTCGTCATGAGCGCCGCTCCCGCCCTGGACCTCTCCGGGGAGCAACCCATCGCCAGCGAGCTGCTCTTCTCCTGGCCGAAGCCCTGAGCCTTTGAGGCCTTCGCACCCTATCCACCCCGCTGCCGGAAGCAAAGATTCTCGGAAAGAGAACGCCGCTTGCATCGATCTCGTAACATCCCCAGGGCGAGGGCGATCCCCTAAGCCAGCGCCACACCCGCCGCCAGTAACAGGAGCCCCACACCCGCCGCCAGGGCCAGCACCGCAAACAGCGGTGGCAGATCCCGCATCGTTATCTCCTCATCCTAGATAGGGACCGAAAGGGCCGAAGCCCCGGCGAAGCCAGGACCCCGGCCCTCCCTCTTGCCCCTATTCACCCACCTGCCGAGAGTAAGCCTTCTCGGGAATACGCCGCGGAGCCCCGGCCCGATGGCGCTACGGCGGCGGGGCATAATACGGCCGACAAGTATTATGGGGTAGTCATCCTCCTGCACTCCCGAGGTCTTCGGCCTGGGCTAACATGGGGCTATGGCCGATCTGACACCCCAGGCGTTCGCGGAGAAGTGGGCAAAGAGCAAGCTCTCCGAGCGCTCTTCCTACGCGCAGCACTTTCTAGACTTATGCGAGATGCTCGGCGCCCCGAAACCGGCGGAGGTGGATCCCGAGGGCGACTTCTACACCTTCGAGAAGGGGGTGAAGAAGACCGGGGGCGGCGGGGGCAAGGGCTTCGCCGACGTGTGGCGCAAGGGCTTCTTCGCCTTCGAGTACAAGGGCAAGCACAAGGACCTCGACGCCGCCTACGATCAGCTCCTCCGCTATCGCGAGGACCTGGAGAACCCACCCCTGCTGGTAGTCACAGACATAGATCGCTTCAAGGTTCATACGAACTTCACCAGCACGGCAAAGAAGGTCCACTCCTTCACCAACGCGGAGCTGCCCCAGGAGAAGAACCTACGGGTGCTGCGGGCGCTGTTCACCGACCCAGACTCGCTGCGCCCTGGCAGGACCACCGAGAGCATCACGGAGGAGGCGGCCGGCAAGTTCGCCGTC
>JADDPR010000071.1 GCA_016781775.1 Rubrobacter sp.
CTTCCGCGAGCGCCTGCTCGAGTTGCTGGACGAGCCCCGGGCCGGGGTCCTCGTCGCGGAGGGGGAGGAGGGGGTAGCGGGCGCCGCTACCCTTTGGATCAAACCCGACCTCGCCCACGGCGACGTCGTCGTGGAAGTCCCGATGCTCGTCGTATCGAGCGTGGCGCGCCGTCGGGGGGTCGGTAAGCTCCTGGTCGACGAGATCAGGGGAGTCGCCGCCGCGGAAGGTGCCACCCTTATCGAGCTTATCGCGACGAGCGACAACACCAACGCCCGCTCCTTCTACCGGTCCCTGGGCTTCGTCGAGACGGATCACGTCTCGCTGGAATTCGTCGGCGATATGCAAGACCCACCGGACCCGAAGGAGTAGAAGGATAGATCAGCCCGCAAGAGCGGCCCCGGCGGCGAACAGGAGCAGGCCGCCGACTACGAGGCAGGAGACGAACGCCCTGCCGAACGTGATCTCCCGGACTACCGAGAGCCCGATCGCCAGCAGCAAGACGCCTGCGTAAGCGCCCGCAATCCACCGTACCACGGGTACCGCCGTCAACGGCCACAAGAAGGCGAACGGGTAGGCGAGGACGCGCCACGTAACGGCGTAGCCGAATCTGCCGCCCCACGAGGCCACGTGGTAGGGGGCCGCGAGTACGATCGAGAGCGGCAGGGGCAGGACAAGAGCCAGGAGGGCCGGGTAGATTCCGTCCGCAAAGAGCCACACGACCCCCGCCAAAATCCCGGAGAAAACGAGAAAGAGCGCCGGTGCCCTTGGGTCGGGGACCCTCGGCAGGAGCTCGAAGAAGCGCAAGGGATGGACGATCAGTCGACCCAGAAGCTTCAGGTAGCTCGAGAAGGGCCGCGAGACGTCCCACTCTGCCGCCCCGCCCCGTATGGTGTCCCGGTTGTAGCCGCGCTTCGCCACTGCCGCAGTATAGGACCGGCGCTCCCCCGGGGCTGACGGACGCTTGGAATCAGTTATACTTAAGCCCAGATTTTGCTTTCTCGAAGAGGATCGAAGAGAGGGACCGCAGATGCAGAACAATGACCCGTTCGGCGCCCGCAAAACCCTGGCCACGAGTTCCGGCGAGGTTGCCTACTACAGCTTGAAGGATCTGGACGAGAAGGTAAGCGGGGACGTCTTCTCGCTGCCGTTCTCGATCCGGGTGCTCCTTGAGGCGCTCCTCAGAAACTGCGGCGGCAAGTTCGTCGCGAAGGAGGACGTCGAGGCGCTCGCCTCCTGGCCCGAGTCGATAGGCGGAGAGCTCGCCTACCTCCCGGCGCGCGTCGTCATGCAGGACTTCACCGGGGTTCCGGCCGTCGTGGACCTCGCGGCGATGCGGAGCGCGATGAAGGCTGTCGGTGGGGACCCGAAGAAGATCAACCCGCTCGTCCCAAGCGACCTCGTCGTGGACCACTCCGTGCAGGTCGACGCGTTCGGCAGCGCCTCCGCCCTACAGTTCAACGCCGAGCGCGAGTTCCAGCGCAACCGCGAGCGCTACGAGTTCCTGAAGTGGGGCCAGCAGGCCTTCGACGACTTCACCGTCGTCCCGCCGGCGACCGGCATCATCCACCAGGTGAACCTGGAGTACTTTGCCCGTGTCGTCGAGGTCCGCGACGGTGTGGCGATGCCGGACTCCCTCGTCGGCACGGATAGCCACACGACCATGATCGAGGGCCTGGGCGTCCTCGGCTGGGGCGTCGGCGGCATCGAGGCTGAGGCCGTCATGCTCGGCCAGCCCTACTACATGCTCGTCCCCGAGGTCATAGGCTTCAAGCTGACAGGGGCCCTGCGCGAGGGCGTGACCGCGACGGACCTCGTCCTCACCGTCACCCAGATGCTCCGCAAGCACGGCGTCGTCGGCAAGTTCGTCGAGTTCTACGGCGAGGGCTTGAGCAAGCTCTCGCTCCCCGACCGCGCTACGATCGCCAACATGGCCCCCGAGTACGGGGCGACGTCGAGCTTCTTCCCC
>JADDPR010000532.1 GCA_016781775.1 Rubrobacter sp.
ATGAATGTCGAAGGACTTGGCTACTTTTTCCGATACCTAAGCCGTGCGCTAAACTCTGTGCGCCTTGCGCCTGTAGCTCAGGGGATAGAGCAAGGGTTTCCTAAACCCTGTGTCGGAGGTTCGAATCCTTCCAGGCGCACCACCAGGACCGGAATCTTCCCGGTCGATTTTCGTTTCAGTTCCTAACTATCGCGGGGACCGAGATTACCGAGAGGAGGGATCGCTTTGAACCTCGTGCGACGCGAAAACCCCAGGGGCGGCTACCAGCTTCTGAACCTGGACCAGGTGGTGAGAATGGAGGTCCGGAACGAAGACGGCCCCGACACCACCGTGACGGCGACGTTCGCCGGGGAGATAAGCGCCCACTTCACCGGCGAATCCGCGCGCAGGCTGCTCGAGCGCTTCCGCGAGCTCTCCGGCGAGCCCTTTAACTTGTAGGATCGTCCCCCCCACGGGGCTTCGGCGTGGGTCCAACCTTGTAGACCTCTTCGTTGCGGTCCCCGAAGGCGTGGGAGTACGGGGTGAGATGCTTCTCGCGGCGAGCGCGTTCCCGGTCGACTTCGGCGAGCACAAGCCCCTCCTCATGGGCCTCCCCAAAGGCGAGCACTCCCCCCGAGGGGGCCACGACGCAGCTCCTCCCCTGGTACCCGCCCCCGACGCGGTTCGCGCAGGCGACGTAGATGCGGTTCGCGTTCCCTCCGGCGATCGCGTGTGCCCCGAGCATGGTGAGCCCGCCCCGGCGCTGCCCTTCCGGGACCCAATCGTCGGGGGCGTTCGCGGGGATGCACAGGATCTCCGCGCCGCGCATCGCCAGGGTGCGTATGGCCTCCGGAAACCAGGCGTCGTAGCAGACCAGCAATCCCAGGGTCCCCAAGGGCGTCTCGAAGACGGGCAGCTCGCGACCCGGCTCGTACATGAGCTTCTCGCGGTCCCAGAAGTGCGTCTTGCGGTAGCACCCGAGGAGACCGTCCGGCCCCACGACGACCGCGGAGTTGTAGATGGCGTCGCCCTCCGCCTCCAACAAACCGCCCACGACGAGGATGCCGAGATCGCGAGAAGCTTCGGCCCAGGCGCGGACGGTCGGGCCCTCGGGCACCCCTTCCGCGAGGCGAAGGGCCATCTCGCGGGAGGAGAGGTCGCAGCCGGAGTTGGAGAGCTCGGGGAGGACGACGAGGTCGGCGCCGGCACGGGCGGCGGCGGAGATCCAGGCGAGGGAGAGCCGGAGGTTGGTCTCGGGGTCGCCGTCGCGGACCGCGTACTGCGCGCAGGCTAGCAGCACCCTATCGCCCTCCCCCACCATATTCCCCTTGCCGGAGGTGCTCCACCTCTCCCTCGAAGACCTCGACAAGGCCCCTTCCGGGCGACCTCTCGATGAGCAGGCCTCCCTCGCCCGTGAGGTCGACCGCCCACCCCTCGACCGTCTCGCCGAAGCGCGTCACCCGCACGAACCTGCCCAAAGTACAGTTCAGGGCGCGCCAGTCGTCGAGGACGGTGCCGAAATCGCGTATGCGGTCGAGCTCGGAGTCGAGATTTTGGAGGACGGCATCGAGGAGCTCAACGAGGTCCAGGCTGTGCCCTAACTCGGAACGCAGCGTCGCGACCTCGCGGTCGGGGACGTCGAGATCTTCGGGGTCGAGGTTGGCGTTTATGCCGACGCCGAGGACGACGAAGTCGATTGCACGCTCGGCGTTCGCGCCGGGTCCGACGCGTTTGGCGGCGACGGGCGCGTTCTCGGCGCTCGACTCGGCGAGGATGCCGCAGATCTTACGCCCCGCCGAATCGTCGGGGCCAGTGATGAGCAGGTCGTTGGGCCACTTTATGCGCGCCTCGACCCCAAAGCTCCACAGCGCCTTCGCCACGCCCACGGCGGCGGTCTGGGTGATGCGGGGGGCGAAGCGGGCGGGCAGCTCGGGGCGGAGGACGAGCGACATCCAGAGCCCACCCCGGGGAGAGCCCCACCGGCGGCCGAGCCGTCCGCGCCCGCCCTTCTGGACTTCCGAGAGGACGAGCGTCCCGTGCGGCGCCCCGCCGTGGGCCAGTTCGCGTGCGCGCTCCTGAGTGGAGCCTATCTCCTCGTGGAAGTCCACGCGCGCCGCCAGCGGGCTTCCCAGAGCCTCCACCGCCTCCTTGCTCAGCCCGCTCATCCCAGATCCAGATCTTCCAGCAGAGCCATCTCGCCGAGCACACGGGCGGCGGCCTGGAGCAGCGGGACGGCCAGGAGGCCGCCCGTCCCCTCCCCGAGGCGCAACCCGAGGTCGAGGAGCGGACGGAGTCCGAGGTGTTCCAACGCGACCGCCGCGCCCGGCTCGGCCGAGAGGTGGCCGGCGAAGAGGTAGCCCGTGGAGTCGGGCGCGAGCCCCTGGGCGACGAGGGCGGCCGAGTTCGAGATCACCCCGTCGAGGACGACCGGCACCCCGGCCGCCGCTCCCGCCAGGATCACGCCGGCGATCGCCGCGTGCTCCAATCCCCCGAGTGCCGCGAGGACGCCCAACGGATCGTCGGGGTCCGGCCCGTGCAGCGCAAGCGCCTCCTCGACGACGCCCCTCTTGAGGCTCAGGGTCTCGTCGTTTATGCCGGTGCCGCGACCGGTCGTCTCCTGCGGGGGACGGCCGGTGAACGCGGAGACGAGGGCCGCGGCCGGGGTGGTGTTGCCGATGCCCATGTCGCCGGTGACGAGGAGGTCGACCCCGCTCCCTATAAGCTCCTCGGCCGTGCCGGCCCCGCTCATCAGGGCCCGCGCGGCCTCCTCGCGGTTCATGGCGGGCTTGCGGCTCAGGTCGTCCGTTCCGGGCCGGACCCTCGCCGTCCTCAGGCGCGGATGACGCGGAAGGTCCGTGGCTACCCCGACGTCGAGGACGCTCACGCGGGCGCCGACGCTCTTCGCGATGGCGTTGACCGCCGCCCCGTCGCCGCAGAAGTTCGCGACCATCGCCGCCGTGACCTCCCTCGGCCAGGGGAGACGCCGCGCTCGAGGACCCCATGGTCCCCGACGCAGACCACGACGGCGGCGTCGCCGGGCACGGGCGGGGGGACCTTGCCCGAGACCGCGGCGAGCTTCGCGCCGAGGTCCTCGATCGCGCCGAGGCTGCCGGGGGGTTTGGCGAGGGCGAGGTGGCGTTCCCTCGCCCTCTCGGCGGCCCGCTCGTCCGGGGGGATCACGTCCCCGGCGAGTTCCTTTACCCTCTCTTCGAACGCCATCCCTAACCCCTAATGGTGGTGCCCATGATGATCGTGGCCGTGGCTATGGTCGTGGCCGGGCTCGTCGGGGTGGTAGTGAGGGGTGGCGGGGGCGCCGACCTTCTCCTCGAAGCCGGGGAGAGCGATGCGGTGGACGCAGACGTCGCAGTTCATGCGGATGTCGCCGCGGACGGCCTCGCGGTAGCGCTCGAGGACCAGGTCCGCGACGCGCCCGTCCGGCCCGAAGTAGCCCGCGTAGCGGACCTCCACGCCGGGGTTCTCCCCCGCGAACTGCTCGCTCTGCTCCCGGATGCGCTCCTCGAGGACGCCGGTGAACAGGAAGTAGGAGAAGACGGCGACCTTTTTTGCCCCTAGCTTCCTCAGGCGCTCCAGGCCCTCGCGGACCTTCGGGGGCGTCATGCTTATAAACGCGGTCTCGACAGTCTCGTAGGGACGGCCCTCCTGGAAGAGGCGCGCGGCTTTGAAGAGGTCGGAGTTGGCGTCCGGGTCGGAGGAGCCGCGACCGACGACGAGGACGGCCCATTCGTCTTTTTCGCCCTCGGGAAGGACGGCGGAGATGCGTTCGTCCATGAGCTCGAGGAGCTCCGGGCGGATGCCGAGGGCGCGGCCGTAGCCGAAGTCTACGGCGGGGTGGCTCATGCCCTCGCGCACGAGGGTCGCGGGGATGTCGTCCTTGGCGTGGCCGGCGGCGAGGAGCATGAGGGGGACGGCCGAAATCCTCGTCGCCTTCCCCTCCACCAACCGGTTCACGCACTCGGAGATCGGGGGTTTGGAGAGCTCGATGAATCCACCCTCGACCGGTAGCCCCGGGCTCCTCTCCCGCACGAGCCGGACGAGCTCGTGAAACTCCTCCGCCCCCCTGGGGTCGCGACTCCCGTGCCCGACAATGAGCAAAGCGGGCTCGGCCGTTTCCTGACCCTTGCCCCTGATTTCTACAAGGTTTCTCATCCGTTTATCCTTCCTCGTGGTATAAGAGCGCGTTCAGCGCCGACGCCGCGACCGCGGAGCCCCCCTTGGGGCCGTGGTTTGCAACGGCCGGCAGACCGCTCTCCATCAGCATTTCCTTGGATTCCGCGGCCCCGACGAACCCGACCGGGAGCCCGACGACGAGCGCGGGGTCCGCCCGGAGCTCCAGAAGCTCGAAGAGCGCCGTCGGCGCGTTCCCGACGACCCAGACCGCCCCCGCCCCGGCCTCCCCCGCCGCGACCCTGAACCCCGCCGCCGAACGGGTGATGCCTAGCTCCTCGGAGAGGGCCCGTGCGCGGGGGTCGGAGACGAAGCACAGCGTCTCCCGCGCGGTGATTCCGGCCGCCACCATCCCGACGTCGGTGACCACCGGAGCGCCGGCGCGGAGGGCCTCGTAGCCACTCCTCAATGCAGCTTCGTCGAGGACTAGCGTCTCGGCGTATTCGAGGTCGGCGGAGGCGTGGATCACGCGTTCGGCGACGGCCCGGCCTAAAGGTCCGAGGTGCGAGAGGTCGACGAGGCCGCGCATGATGCGGTAGCTCTCCCGTTCTATGGGGTGTATACGCCTCACCCGTCCTCCCCCAAAAGGTCCGTCAGCCGCACCTCGACGCAGGCCGAGACGGGGCAGACCTCGGCGCACTCGGCGCAGCCCGTGCAGCGGTCTTCGAGGACGACTAAGGGCGAGGGGTAGCCCCTCGGGGCCGGCCGGATCGCCCTCTCCGGGCACGTCTTGAGGCAGGCGCCGCAGCCGGCGCAGGCGTCTGTCACGGCGAAGATGCTTCTCGTAGCGGCGGTCCCCCTCAATCCAGGTACCCCCGGGGCGTCACGACGCGGCCGGCGACGAGCTTCGTGCGGGAGTTGCCGACCACTACGACGGTGAGCATGTCCACGTCCTCCGGGCGGAGGGCGGAGAGGGTCGTCACGGTGACCTCGGCGTCCTCGCGGTAGGCGTTCTTGACGATGCCGACCGGCGTCTCGGGGGGGCGGTGCTCCAGCAGGAGGGAGCGGACCTCGCCGAGCTGCCAGTCGCGGCCCTTCGAGCGCGGGTTGTACAGGGAGACCACGAAGTCACCCATGGCCGCCGCCCTGACACGCTTCTCGATGATCTCCCACGGGGTCAGAAGGTCGGAGAGGCTGATCGAGCAGTGGTCGTGCCCCAGGGGAGAGCCGAGGAGGGAGGCCGCCGCCTGCGCCGCCGTGATGCCGGGGATCACTTCTACGTCGACGTCGGCGCCTGCGAGCTCCAGGGCGGGCGAGGCCATCGCGTAGACCCCGACGTCCCCGCTGGAGACGAGGGCGGCGCTCCCACCCTCCCTGGCCTCCTCGAGGGCCTTCTCGCAGCGGGCGATCTCGTCGCCCAAAGGGAGCGTGAAGATGCTCGTACCCGGCCTCAAGAGGTGGCGGACCCTCTCGACGTACTGCTCCAATCCCACGACGATCTCGGAGCGCGCGAGGGCCTCGCGCGCCATCGGCGGGATGAGCGCGTCGCTCCCGGGGCCGAGGCTGACGAGGCGAAGCTTGCCCCGGACGGGGAGCCTCCCGACCGCGACCGTCGCGGCCCTGGACTTCTCCTTCTCCACCAGGAGCTCGGCGCCCGCGGCGAGCACCGACGCCTCGGCGACGCTCGGGGTGCCGACCGCGCCTTCGACCACGGAGGAAGGGTTCGGGACCTCGAACGCCGAAAGCTCTTCGGCGCTGCGGAACCGGACCGGGACGTCCAGGGAGCTCGCCGCCTTCAGGAGCCCGGGCTCGTCGGCCTTTACGTCCGCGCTGGCCAGGGCCGCGACGGACTTCTCGGAGAGCCCGGCCCCCCGCAGGGTGGACCTTACGAGGCCCAGGATCTCTTCCCTCGAAGCCCCGCGGCTGCATCCGACCCCGACGACGAGGGAGGGCGGACGGTAGACGACGCACCCCGGGCCCGGCTCGTCCGCGAGCCCGTCGGAGATGACGATCCGGGCCGTCGCCCCCTCGCAGCCGTTCTCCTCGCTCGCGCCTTCGATCTTCGTCACGACGTTGTCGGGGAGCGGGCCGGTGGGCCAGCGACTCTCGGAGACGAGGCGCACGGTATCGCCGGAGACGAGGACTGCCCCCACGCCCGCGAGGTCGGAGCCCTCCTCCACCTTGAAGCCGAGGTCTTCTCCGAGAGAGTCGAGGGCCGGGAGGCCCAGAGATTCGCTCGCGGTCGTGATGATGGGCTCGGCACCGAGGGCTTCGCCGACGCGCGCGGCGAGCTCGTTGGCGCCTCCCGCGTGGCCCCCGGCGAGGGCGACGGCGTAACGGGCCGCGTCGTCGACGCAGACGATACCGGGGTCGCGGCGCTTGTCCGCGAGGAGCGGGGCCGCGAGCCGGACGGCAGCGCCCGTGGCGAGGAAGATAACGATCCCGTCGCAGTCGGCCCAGGCGCTGCGTAGGGCCTCCGACGGCTTGCCCCCGTAAAGCGTGGCGTCCTCCCAGATCTGGGCCAGGTGCGCGGCGCGGCGACGGCCGTTGCGGGTGGTGGCGACGAGCCCGATCACGCCTCGACCACCTCCCCCCGATGCCCCGAGACCACGAAGACGGGGGCCTCGGGGACGAGGCGGTGCATGGAGCCCACGCCCTTCACCTTCGAGGCCTGAAGGAGCGTCGTCTCCACCTCGAGGCCGCAACCCGCAAGGATCTCCGCCGCCGGCACGACGCGCTCCAGCGTGATCAGGGTCAGGACGACGGCCCGGCGCGCCGCGACGGCCGAGAGCTTCACGATCTCCTCGAAGTATGCCCCCGTCCCCCCTATGAAGACGGCATCCGGCTCGGGCAGGTCCCGGAGCGCCTCCGGCGCCTCTCCCTCGACCACCCGGACACAGGCGCCGTGGCGAGCGGCGTTGTTGCGGACGCGTTCGGAGCTCTCCGCCTCGCGTTCGACTGCCACCGCGGCAGCTCCCAGGCGCGCGCACTCTATGGCGACGGAGCCCGAGCCCGCGCCGACGTCCCAGACGAGGTCGCCGGGGCCGGGGCCCAGGCGAGCGAGCACGGCCGCCCGGATCTCCCCTTTCGTGATCATGCCGGAGCGGTGCTCGAAGTCTTCCTCGGGGAGCGCCCACCGGCCGGGGCTCCCCATGCCAGAGGAGATCCAACCCTTCCCGACCGTCCCCCGACCCTCGTCGATGGCTATTACCACGTTCGGATCCCTCCACTCCATCCGCGCCACCGTCGCCGCATCCCCGTCGAATACTCGCTCTTCGTCGCCGCCCAGGGCTTCGGCGACGAAAAGGGATCGCCCCCATCCCTCCAGGGAGCGGGCCAGATCTGCGGGACCAAACCCGGGCGAGGTGAGGACCGCGACCTTCGGGTGGGCCCTGCACACGTTAACCGCGCGGCGCGGCTCCCGCCCGTGGGCGCTGACGACCACCGCGTCGTCCCAGTGGAGCCCGGCCCGCGCGAACGCCAGGGCGACGGAGGAGAGCCCCGGCAACACCCGCAGGTTCTCCCGGCCGAACCTCTCCCCGAGGATGCGCACGATCCCGAAGAACCCCGGGTCCCCGGAGGCGAGCACCACGACCGCGCCTTCCGTCTCCCCTATCCTCCCCAACGCCTCCGAGAGGTCCCCGACGAGGGGCGCCGAGCGTTCGGGCTCCACGCCGAGCTCCCCCAGGTGCCGCCTCCCGCCGACCACGAGCACGGCCTCCCGGACGAGCGCTTCGGCCCCGCGATCGAGAATCCCGCCGTCGAGACCCAGCACCGAGATGCGGCTCACGACGAAACCCCTTTCGCGGCTTCCCAGGTTGTGAAGGCGAGGGCGCCGGGGCTCGCGCCGACGGGGTCGAGGGTGTCGAAGTCGACCATGATCGCGTGTATCTCGATCCCGCCGCCCGCGTACTCGGCGAGATTATCCGCCGCGAGCGTACACAGGATGTTCGGGGCCTCGTCCAGCCCCGCCGAGCGCCAGAGCTCGTAGGCGTGGCGGGCGGTGTTCGCCCCCTTTACCTCCTCGATAACGTGCTCGTCTCCGCCGGCCCTCGTCGTGACCTCGGCGAGCAGGTCGTTGTCTACCTTGGATCGAGTCCAGTGGGTCATCATGACGCCGGCGGCGAGCTTGGCAAGCTTCCCGGTCATCCCGACGAAGAAGACGCGGGAGAGGCTATTCTTTACGGCGCCCTTCAGGGCGTGGCCGGTGAAGTCTCCGACCTCGACGAAGCAGACCTCATCCAAACCGGGTAGCAGTCGCATCGCCGCCTTCTCGGTGAGGCCGCCGGTGGAGAGGACGAGGGTCTCGTGGCCCTGGGCGCCCATGACGTTTATGGCCTGCCCGACGGAGGCGCGCCATGCGGCGGTCGAGAACGGGCGGACGATGCCGGTCGTGCCGAGGATGGAGATGCCGCCGAGGATGCCGAGGCGACCGTTCGTGGTCTTTTCGGCCATCCCCTCGCCGCCGGGGACGCTGATCCGGACGCGGACGCCGCGCTCGTCAGGGTCGAGGACCTCCTCGACGGAGTAGGAGATCATGCGCCGCGGCACGTCGTTTATCGCCGGTCCCCCGACAGTGAGCCCGAGCCCCGGCTTCGTCACGACCCCGACGCCCTCGCCCCGCTCCAGCCCTATGCCGGGCTCCGCCTTCCACAAGACGCGCGCCGTCAGGTGCGCCCCGTCCGTGACGTCGGGGTCGTCCCCGGCGTCCTTGACGACGACGGCCTCGGCCCAGGAACGATCCCCGGCGACCTCGCACCGCTCGACGGGGAAGCCGACGCGTCTCTCCTCGCCCTTGCGGGGGAGCTTTATCTCGACGCGCGTCTGATGCTCGCCCGTGACCAGGGCCTCGGCCGCGGCCTTTGCGGCGGCGGCGGCGCAGGTGCCGGTGGTCCATCCGGGCCTGAGGCGTTCGTCCTTGGCCCTCTCCATGCTCGGGGGCATGGAGGGCTCGCGGATCTCGCGCTTAGGAGGCGGCGGCATCGGCCTCCTCGGCCGCGGGCTCCGCCGTAGCTTCCGCCTTGCGGAACGAGTGGGAGAAGCGGGGGCTGTAGAGATGAGAGCGGGTGCCGCCCTTCTTCAAGCCGGGGCCCACCAGGATCAGGGCCTGGCGCGTGAACCCTGCGGCCCTTATGCGATCCGCGAGCTCGTCCAGGCGGCACTCTATGATCTCTTCGTCGTGCCACGTCGCGCGGTACACCACGGCGCACGGCGTCGCGGGGGCGTAGCCACCCTCGATTAACTCCTGCTGCAGGGGACGAGGCTTCGCGGCGGAGAGGAAGATCGCCATGGTGGTACCTATCGCCGCGAAGGTCTTTATGTCCTCGTTGTTCGGCATGGGGGTGCGGCTCGCGCGGCGGGTCAGGATCACGGACTGCGAGACCTCCGGGACCGTGAGCTCCCTCCCCACGGCCGCCGCCGCCGCCCCGAACGACGAGACCCCCGGGACCATCTCCCAACTCAGGCCGAGCTCCTCGCAGATCTCCGCCTGCTCCAGCACCGCGCCGTAGAGGCTCGGGTCGCCGGAGTGGACGCGGGCGATCTTCAGGTCCTCCTGCGCGGCCCGCTCGTAGAGCTCGCGCACCCCTTCGAGGGGGATGGTGGTCGATTCGATGATCTCCGCCCCCTCGCGCGCGTGCTCCAGCACGCCCTCGTGCACGAGGCTCCGGGCCCAGACGACCACGTCGGCCTCCGAGATTAACTTTGCCCCACGGATCGTGAGTAGGTCCGGAGCCCCCGGCCCCGCCCCGATAAACCAGACCTTACTGCTCATAAAGTCCCCCCGTCCTTGAAGATGACCGTCGCCAGATACGTCCCCTCGCGCCCGACCATCTCCCCGGCCCGGACGACCTCTTCCCCCTCCATCCCCAAACGAGCCCCGTAGACCGCGCCTTCCATGCGCCCGGCCCGCTCGGCCGCGTCGAGCACCTCGCGGAGCCTGCCCCCGCCCTTGTAGCACACCACGGTTTCGAAGCCCCTCAACGCGTCCTCCAGAACCTCCTTACCAGCGGTGAACGGCAGCAGAACAAGCTTCTCGTCGCCGAGGGTCAGCACCGTCCCGCTCCTCGACGCGAGGTCTTGCATCGCCATGATGCCGGGCACGGTCTCGACCTCGACCCCGGGGAGGAGGCCCCTCACCGTCCTCGCGAGGTACGTAAAGGTGGAATAGACGTTGGGGTCCCCTATGGTCGCGAAGGCGCACCTCTTCCCCTCCGAGAGCGCCGCCGCCACCGTCCGGGCCGCCCGCTCCCAGCTCGCGTTGCGCGCCTTCTCGTCGTCTGAGAGGGCGAAGAGCAATCGCCTCAAGCGGCCCGGCTCCTCCCCGAGGTGCGCCCGCACGACCGCCTCCGCCCGCCCGACCTCGCCGGTATCCCCCACGGGGACGAAGACCTCGTCGGCCTCAGTTAGCGCCCTCAAACCCTTCACCGTAAGGAGCTCCGGGTCCCCGGGGCCGACGCCCACCCCTACGAGCGTGCCGCTCAAGCCCGCGCCCCCACAAGCCGCGCCCGGCCGAGGGCGGCCCTGCCGACGAACCGGCGAGCGAGCTCCGGCGTCGCCGCCCAGTGGGTGTGGAGGTAGCTCGCGTGAACCCCTCCCGAGACGAAGCCCTCCCCTCCGCGTCCGGCAAGCTGCCAGGCGGGAGAAGCCAGGGGCAGCGCGCCGGCCCTCGGCTCGACGACCGAGTAATGGAACTCGTGGCCGCGCGCCGCAGCACCCGTCTCCGCCAGCGGCGAGTCGGAGAGGGCGCGGGCCTCCCGGTAGCCTAGGGTGAGGCGGTCCGTCATCCTGGCCCCGGCGTTTAGAACGCCGCACATCGGGTGCCCGTCGAGCTCCCGGCAGAGGTAGAGGAGGCCACCGCACTCGGCGACCACCGGGTGGCCGCTCTCCGCGAACCCCCTTATGCGTTCCTTTAACGGCTCGTTTGCGGAGAGCGCCTCGGCGTAGGCCTCCGGGAAGCCGCCGCCGAGGTAGAGGGCGTCCGTTCCTTCGGGGAGGTCGGCGTCCGAGGTAGGATCGAACGTCGCGACCTCCGCGCCTGCCCCTTGCATAAGCTCCAGGTTCTCCCTGTACAGGAAGCTGAACGAGGGTCCAGTCGCGACCGCCACCCGGGCCGGCGAGGGCTCCGGCTCGGGGGATTCCGGCGTCCATGCCTCGACGTCCAGCCCCTCCGCGGTGGCGGCGAGGCGCGAGATGCCGTCGAGGTCGCAGGAGCGGGAGATCTCCTCTCCGAGTCGGTCAAGGGCTTTCTCCGCCTCCTCGCGGCGTTCGGCCGCCGGCACGAGGCCGAGGTGGCGGTCGGGGGTGGAGATCTTTTGATCGCGGAAGAGGACGCCGAGGATGGGGATGCCCGAGGGCGCGAGGGCTTCGCGCAGGATCCCCTCGTGGGTCGCAGAGCCGACGCGGTTCAGGATCACGCCGGCAACCCGCAGCTCGGGATCGAAGGTCGCGTAACCGTGCACCATCGCCGCCACCGAGCGCGCCATCGCCCCCGCGTCGACCACGAGTAGGACGGGGGCACGCAGGAGCTTGGCGACGTGTGCGGTCGAGGCCATCTCCCCGCTACCGCTCTTCCCGTCGAAGAGGCCCATGACGCCTTCTATTATCGAGAGGTCGGCGCCGCGGGCGCCGTGGGCGAAGAGCGGTGCTATGGTCTCGGGGCCGGAGAGGAAGGCGTCGAGGTTGCGGCCGGGGCGGCCGGCGGCGAGGGCATGGTACGAGGGGTCGATGAAGTCCGGGCCGACCTTGAACGGGGCGACCTTTTTACCCTTCTTCGCGAAGGCGGCCATGAGGCCCGAGGCGACCGTCGTCTTTCCGGCGCCGGAGTGGGTGCCCGCGACCACTATGCGGGGGGTCCCTACCACTCGATGCCTTTCTGGCCCCGGTAGCCCTCGTCGAAGGGGTGCTTGACCTTGTGGATCTCGCTGACCAGGTCGGCGATCTCCACGAGCTCCTCCGGAGCATCCCGGCCGGTGATGATGACGTGCTGGAAGCCGGGGCGGTTCTTCAGGACCTCGACGACCTCGTTCGTGTCGACCCAGCCGAACTTCATCGGGTAGGTGAACTCGTCGAGGAGGAGCATGTCGTAGGTCTCGTCGGCGAGGCGCCGCTTGACCTCCGCCCAGCCCTCGCGCGCCTTGTCCGCGCTCTCTTCCAGGTCCTTGGAGGTCCACGTCCAGCCGTCGCCCTGTTTGAACCAGCTTATGTTCCCGAGCTTCTCGGCGGCCTTCTGCTCCCCGACGTTCCACTTGCCGCTCTTGACGAACTGGTAGACCCCGATCTTGTACCCCCGCGCCCAGCCCCGCAACATGACCCCAAAGGACGCCGTCGACTTCCCCTTGCCGTGCCCGGTGTTGATAACGATGAGCGGGCGCTCCCTGTGAGAACGCCGCCGGAGCCTCTCCTCCCTGGGCTCCCGCTCCGCGTCCTGCCCCGCGCCGCCCTCGCTCCGGACCGCTTCGCTTCGCGTCTCGCTCACGCCACCCGCCTCCTCTCGACCAGTTCGACCAGACCGTCGGCCCGAAGGTCGTCCAGCCTCATGCATCTTGCCCCCAGAGCCCCGGCCACGCCTTCGGCCATCCCGAGCCTCACGAACCCTTCCTCCGTGTCCACTACGACCGAGGCGACCCCCAGAGCCCTCAGCCCGGCCGCTGCACGGGTCGGGTCCGGCCCGGTGGTGGCCCTTCCGTCCGTCAACAGGACGAGCAGGGGGCGGCGCTCCTTCTCCCGCATCCCCTCCCTTTTTAGCACCTCGGCCGCCTTCTCGAGCCCGGCCGAGAGCGGGGTGCGCCCACCCGTGGGCAACTCCTCCAGACGCCGGGCGGCGAGCTCGACGCTCGCGGTCGGCGGGAGTAGCACCCTGGCCCCGTCGCCCCGGAAGGAGACGAGGCCGACCTTGTCGCGGCGCTGGTAGGCGTCCGAGAGAAGGGAGAGGATCGCGCCCTTCACCGCGCTCATGCGCTTCTTGGCGGCCATCGAGCCGCTCGCGTCGACGAGAAAGAGGATCAGGTTCCCCTCCCTCCCCTCGCGGACCTTCTCCCTGAGGTCCTCCCGCCGCACCACGAGCCCGGATCCTCCGGCGCCACGCTCCCCCTGTCGAGGTGCGGCGGCCCGCACCGTCGCGGCCAGCGCCACGTCCCGGACCTCCCCCGCCGCCTCGCGGTCCCCGACGTGCCCGCCGTGGGGACTCCCGAGGACCCGGCTCCGCCGTCCCAGGGGACCGCCGCGCCCCTTCACCGGGACTTCCAGGCGCACCGGATCGAACTTCGCCCCGGAGGCGTGGCCCCTCTCCCCAGAGCCGGACCGGCTCTCCGAGGGCTCCCCGCCGGATCTGGTCTCCGGCGGCCCCCCGTTCTCCGTCCTCCGGTCGCCGCCTTCGCCACCTCCGGAGGGGTCCGTACCGTCGCCGGGGCCGTCGGGCGGCTCGGGCTCCTCGCCGAGGGCCGCCTCGATCTCCCCGGGCTCGATCCCCGGTTGCTCGAACGGCCCGCGCCTGCGGCGGTGCGAGAGGGCGAGGGCCGCGGCCTTGCGAATGTCGTCCAGGGAGACCGTTTCCCTACCCTCCCACGCGGCCAGAGCGCGGGCGGTCTTCGCGGTCACGATGTCGCCCCGAAGCCCGTCCACCCCGAGCTCCGCGCAGAGGGCGGAGATCTTGTAGAGGACGTCCTCCGTGAGGACGGTCCCCGCAAGCCGGGAGCGCGCCTCCCCAACGAGGGCCGCGAGCTCCCCGTCGGCCCCCGACCACTTCCGGGCGAACTCCTCGGGGTCGGCCTCGTGGTGGAGCCGGCGCCTCACGACCTCCACCCGCTCCTTCGGGTCCGGGCTGCCCGTTACCTCGACCGTGACGCCGAAGCGGTCGAGAAGCTGCGGCCTGAGCTCGCCCTCCTCGGGGTTCATCGTCCCGACGAGGATGAAGCGCGACGGGTGCCGAACGCTCACCCCTTCCCGCTCGACGTGGTTGATCCCCATCGCCGCCACGTCCAGAAGCAGGTCCACGAGGTGGTCCGAGAGCAGGTTCACCTCGTCCACGTACAGGATGCCCCGGTGAGCCGCCGCGAGTATCCCTGGCTCGAACGCCTTCTTCCCCTCCGTCAGCGCCTTCTCGAGGTCCAGCGTCCCTGCCAGGCGATCCGTGCTCGCCCCGACCGGAAGTTCCACGAGCCTCACCGGGCGCTCCTCGGCGGGCGCATCGTCAGGGTGCGGACCAGCCGGGCACTCCGGGTTCGGGGCCTCCGGGTCGCAGGAGTACGGGCAACCGGCGACGACCCGTATCGGGGGCAGAAGCTTCGCGAGCGCCCGGACCGCCGTGGACTTGGCCGTCCCCTTCTCCCCGCGCACGAGGACGCCCCCGACCTCCGGCGAGACGGCGTTTATGAGCAGGGCCAGCTTCAGGTCCTCCTGGCCGACGATGGCGGAGAAGGGGTAGGCAACGCTCATCGGCGCCCCCCTACCTGTCGTATGGCTACGATGCCCAGTACCAGCCCGCACAAAAGAAGCAAGGAGGCAAGCACAAAGGTGATGGTTCTGTTACCAAAGACGAAGGGAAAAAGGCCAGCGGCGAGCAAGCTTCCCGCTAGCCCGCCGAGCGTGCCGTAGAGGTAAGTGCGGCGCCCATGCCTGCTCATCTTCGATTCTCCGACATCGGATTGGCTCCCAACCACCATGATAAGAGCGGATAGCTCCTTTCGGCCCACGCAGCGAAGAAACGACGCATCATCAATGGAACCGGTCCCCGTCGATAAACGACTTGAGCAGCAGGATAAACAGCAAGGCCGCAAGCCCGTACGTGAACAGTGCCGTGCCGAAGGTGTCCGAGAAGAATACGGCGGCCAGCAGCAAGATCGTCGCGCTGCACAGTTCGAAGAGCCGTACCGGCCTTTGCACGAGCCACCTGCCGAACGCCCTCATGCCCGATCCTCCAGCATCCCCTCGGCCTCCAGGTAGACCTGCTTGAGACCTTCCAGGTCTTCCTCTTCCGGCTCGGCCCACATGCCGCGGTCGGCGGCTTCGAGGAGGCGCTCGCTTATGGCGCGAAGGGCCCAGGGGTTTGATTGCTGCATAAACTCGCGGACGGTCTCGTCGAGGACGTACTTTCGGGTTACGTCGCGGTACATCCAGTCCTCGACGACGTTCGCGGTGGCGTCGTAGCCGAACAGGTAGTCGACGGTGGCCGAGAGCTCGAAGGCGCCCTTGTAGCCGTGCTTCTGCATGGCGCCGATCCACTTCGGGTTCGCCACCCGGCTGCGAAAGACGCGGCGGGCCTCCTCGGAGAGGTCGCGGGTCTTTACGCGGGACGGATCGGCGGAGTCGCCTATGTAGGCTTTGGGGTCGCGGCCGGTGAGGGCGCGGACGGCGGCGATCATTCCGCCGTGGTACTGGAAGTAGTCGTCGGAGTCGAAGAGGTCGTGCTCGCGGTTGTCTATGTTCTTGACGGCAACCTCGGTGCGCCGGAGGTTCGAATGCAGCGCCTCCCTCGCCTCCATGCCATCGAGACCCTTGCCGTAGGCGTAGCCGCCCCAGACGGCGTAGACCTCGGCGAGGTCCTCGTCGTCGCGCCAGTTGCGGGCGTCCATGAGGGGGAGAAGGCCCGCGCCGTAAGCGCCTGGCTTGGAGCCGAAGATGCGGGTGGTGGAGCGGCGCTCGTCGGCTCCCTCCGCCTTCTCCTCGCGGGCATGCTTTCTGACGAAGTTCATCTCGTCGGGCTCGTCGAGGGCGGCGACGGTGCGGACGGCCTCGTCCATCAAGGAGATCAGGTTCGGGAAAGCATCCCGGAAGAAGCCGCTGATCCTGACCGTTACGTCGATCCTGGGTCGACGGAGTTCCTCGGGCGGAACCACCTCCAGCCCCGTCACCCTCCTCGACTCCTCGTTCCAGGTGGGCCGCACGCCCATGAGCGCGAGGATCTCGGCGATGTCGTCCCCCTGGGTGCGCATCGCGGCGGTTCCCCACACCACGATCCCGACGGTCTCCGGATACCGACCCTCTTCCTCCACATGACGCCGGAGCAGATCGTCCGCCAGCCCCTGCCCGACCTCCCACGAGAGCGCGCTCGGCAGCGCTTTCGGGTCGACGGAGTAGAAGTTCCGCCCCGTCGGAAGGACGTTCACGAGCCCCCGCGTCGGCGACCCGGAGGGACCGGCCGGTACGTACCCGCCCGAGAGCCCCGAGAGCAGGTTCTCCGTCTCCTCCGGCGTCCGCATGAGGCGCGGCACGACCTCCCCGGCGGCGAAGCGCAGGGAGCGGGCCACGCCCTCGTCCGCGATGCCCAGGACCTTCTCGCATACGGAGTCGGCCAACGAGGCATCCCAGCCGCAGCCCTCCATCTCGAGGAGAAGCCCCTGCGACGCCTCCTCCAGCCTGTCGAGGAGATCCGAGGCCGTGGCGACGACCCCGGGGAACCGACTGGAGAGCGCTTCGGGGGCCTCGGCGCGGGTCCCGCCGTTCTCGGCGAGGGAGCGCTCGTCGAGGCCGTAGGCCGCCCCGACGGCCCTCCTCAGACCAAGCGTCTCGCCCGCGCCGAGGCGCAGGATCGAGGCGACGAGGTGGCGCAACGGTTCCCCCTCGGGGGTCTGGCCGAGGACGTGCAGGCCGCCCCGGATGGGGAGGTCTTTTATCTCGCAGAGGTAGCCGTCGACGTGGGTCAGAAAGTCGCCGAACTCCTCGGGCTGCTCCTCGACGCCGAGGTCGCGGTGGAGCTCGGCGTCGCGCAAGACCTCCCAGATTCTGACGCGTATCGCCGGCAGCTTCGAGGGGTCGAGCGTCTCGACCTGGTAGTACTCGTCGAGAAGCTGTTCGAGCTTCGCGAGATCGTCGTAGGTGTCGGCGCGGGTCATCGGAGGGATAAGGTGATCCACGACCGTCGCGTGCGCCCGGCGCTTGGCCTGCGTCCCCTCGCCCGGATCGTTCACGACGAACGGGTAGAAGAGCGGGACGTCCTTGAGGGCCGCGTCCGGCGCGCACGAGTCCGAGAGGCCTAAAGACTTGCCCGGGAGCCATTCGAGCGTCCCGTGCTTGCCGAGGTGGACGATGGCGTCGGCGCCGAACTCTTCGATGACCCACCAGTAGGCGGCGAGGTAGTGGTGGGTCGGCGGGAGGTCGGGGTCGTGGTAGATCGCGATGGGGTTCTCCCCGAACCCGCGCGGGGCCTGTATCCCCACGAACACGTCCCCGAACCTGAGGCCCGCGACGACGAACTCGTCCCCGTCCACGTAGAGCTCGCCCGGCGGCGGCCCCCAGTGCTCCTCAACCTCGGCCCGCAAAGACTCCGGTAGCCGCGCAAACCACTCCGCATAGCGCGCAGTATCCAGGCGACCGACGGCGCCCCGGAGTTGATCTTCGGTGAGAAACTCCAGGTCGTGCCCACCGGCGGAGATCAGGGAGTGTATGAGCTCGTCCCCGTCGTCGGGAACACCGTCCACGCCGTACCCTGCCTCGCGCATCGCGGCGAGGAGCTCTATCGCGCTCGCGGGGGTGTCGAGCCCGACGGCGTTCCCGACCCTAGAGTGCTTCGTCGGGTAGTTGGAGAGGACGATGGCCACCTTCTTCTCCCCGTTCGGAGTCCTTCCGAGGCGCGCGAACCGGGTCGCGAGCCCGGCGAGGCGCGCGGTGCGGCCGGGGTCGGTCTTATACAGGGTCAGAGGCGCTCCCACCGGCGAGCCCTCGGAGGAGCGCTCCTTGAAGGAGAACGGGACGCTGATGATGCGACCGTCGAACTCGGGGATGGCGACCTGCCAGGCGGTGTCGAGCGGCGAGAGGCCGGCGTCCGAGGCAAGCCACGCCTCGCGGGAGCCCGTCGTGCAGATCCCCTGCACCACCGGCACCCCCAGGGACTCGAGCGCGGGCACCTCCCACTCCAGCCAGCCCTCCGGCGAGCCCGCTTTCACGGCGTCGGAGGCGTTGGCCCCCCCGCCCGCCAGCACCGTCGTCACGAGGCAGTCGACCCGCCCCTTCAGCATCTCGAGCGCCGGGACGCCGCCGTCCGGCGCGGCCCGGAGCGAGTAGCAGTACACGGGCAGCGCGTTCGCCCCCGCTTCGTCCAGGGCGCCCACCAGATCGTCCACGAACGCCGTGTTTCCGCTCATCCAGTGGGCTCGGTAGAAGGCGATCCCGACGGTCGGGCGCCCCGCGTCGTGGGTCGAGACGAGGTCTTCGAGAGAGGCACCATCGGGCAGGGCGGGACCGTAGACGCCCACGTCCGGCAGCGGCTTCGGGGGCTCGAAGCCGTAGCCCTCGACTAGGAGCGTGTCGGCGACGAAGCGCAGCAGGTTCTCGGTGTTACCGACGCCGCCGTGCCTCAGGTACTCGAAGGCCTCGGCGACCGTCCCCGAGGGCGCGGTCGAGAGCGCGGTGAGCTCCGCGTCGGGCTCCGCCTCGCCGCCGAACGCGAGCAGGGGGATGCCAAGCTCGTCGCAGCGACGCCCGAGGTGCTCGACCCCCTCGGGCCAGGCCCGCTTCCCGCCGAGCAGACGCAGAATCACGGCGCGCGTCTCCGGCAGCGCTTCTTCGAGGAAAACACTCCCGTCGGCGAGGTTCACGGGGTTGGCGCACCGGACCTCGGGGAAGCCGTCGGGCAGGGCCTCGGACGCCTTCGCGCAAGCCAGGATCTCGGTATCCGCCGTCGTCAGAAAGAGCAGCTTCTCGGAGCCCTCAGCCATCAGCCCTCAGCCCTGATCTCATTTCGGCCTCCCCTGGTTTCGTATGCGTTTCGGTGTGGTTGGGAGCCTCATGCCCGTTCCGGAACACGCCGTCGCGCGGGCCCCCCGGCCTCGCCATCGCCGGCTGACCGCTGACGGCCGACGGCCGGTGGCTCATAACCGGGAGCCCCGCGGGTGCTCCGTCTTCCACGAGGCGGAGCAGCGCCTCACGGTCCACGTTCTCGGCGACGAGGTCCCCGAGCCGGTCCAGCTGGGCCTCGCGGGCCGCGGCGAACGGCTCGTCCCCAGGCATCCAGTCGAGGCGGCGTGCCTCGGCGACGCGACGCAGGAAGGCCCTGCGAAAGGCGTCCCCCTCGAAGATGCCATGCCAGGAGGTACCGAAGGTCTCCCCGACCACGCAGCCTTCGTCCCCCACGTCCGTCAGCAAGAGGGGCCCAGCCCCCGAACGGGCCACGCGGCCGTGGCGGATCTCGTACCCCGAGACCGGCGCGTCCCCGAAGAGGTGTGCCCGGCCCCCGGGGCGTCCGAGGACCTTCTCCTCCCCGAAGACCGTCTCGACGGGCAGGAGGCCGAGCCCAGAGACGGCTCCCTTGCGGCTCTCGACGCCGTCCACTATCCGCCCGCCCATCATCTGGTAGCCGCCGCAGATGCCGACCGTGGGGAGGTTACGCTCCGCCCTCTCCCAGATCGCCCGGTCCAGGCCGGAGGCACGCAGGGCGGCGAGGTCGTCAACGGTCGCCTTCGTGCCGGGGAGGACGGCGAGGTCCGCTTCGAGCACCTCCTCGGGGGAGTTCGTGAAGCGCACCGCGACACCCGGCTCGTGGGCCAGTGGGTCCAGGTCGGTGAAGTTGCTGATCCTGCCGAGGCGCACGACCGCGACGCGCAGGACGTCCCCGCCCAGGGGAGGCTTGACGGGGCGCGGAACGTCGAGGGCGAACGAGTCCTCACCGTCCAAGAGGCTCAGGCCCCTGGCGTGGGGGAGCGTCCCGTAGAAGGGGCGTCCGGTCATCCCGCCCATCTGCCGGAGCCCCGGCTCGAGGACCGCCGGGTCCCCCCGAAACTTGTTCACGAGAAAGCCCCCCACGAGCGCCTGGTCCTCCGGCGACAGGAGCGCGAGCGTCCCGTAGAGGGAGGCGAAGAGCCCGCCCCGATCGATGTCCCCGACGACGACGACCGGCAGGTTCGCGGCGCGGGCGAGGCCCATGTTCGCGATGTCGTTGGCCCTCAGGTTGATCTCCGCCGGGCTCCCCGCCCCCTCGCAGACGACCACGTCGAAGCGCCGCCTGAGGTCGGAGAGGGAGTCCAGCACTATCGGCAGAAGCTCCTTCTTCATCGCCCCGTAACTCTTCGCGGTAGCGGTCGCGTAGGGCTTGCCCCGGACGATCACCTGCGTCTCGCGCTCGGCCGAGGGCTTCAGGAGTACCGGGTTCATCGCCGCCTCCGGCTCGACCTTCGCCGCAGCGGCCTGCGCGGCCTGGGCACGCCCGATCTCCGCCCCCTCCCACGTCACGTAGCTGTTCAAGGCCATGTTCTGAGCCTTGAACGGGGCGACCCTCACCCCCTCCCGCACGAGCCAGCGACAGATCCCGGCGACGACCACGCTCTTGCCGGCGTCCGAGTGTGTACCGGCGACGAGCAGCGTACCCCTCACGAGCCCACTGCGGGCGTCAAAGAGCTCGTCTTCGGTTCGCCCGCTCGCAGAGGATACCGAAGACCGCACCGAGACCCGCCCAGAAGACCGCCTGGGTTCCGAGCGAAGAAAGTCGGAACCCCCAGAGCATGCCGGAAGGAAAGCTTCCCGGATCCGGGGCGGAAGGCAGCACCGCGAAGAGCACCGTCACCGCCGCCAACACTCCGAGTCCGACGACCGTCTGGCGCGCCGGGGCGCCGAATCCACGCCCCTTAAGCCAACGGGCCACGAGCCAGGCCGAGAGGACCACCAACACGCTGAGGCCAACCATCGCGAAGTAGGCGACGGTCCGTTCCCCGATCGTCGCCGGGTCGCCCACCGTCGGGGGGTTCGCCGGGTACTTCACGAAGGGAATGAGGAACACCCCCGCGAAGAGGGCTGCGGCGAGCGAGAGGCTCCTGTACCAGTCTCTCTCCAAAGAGAGGCGCCCACGGAAGTACGCGTAGACGAGACCGAAGACCCCTCCAACCGTCACCCCAAAGAGCCCGGTGGCGAGGAAGAGCCCCGCCCTCTGGGTAGCCCGACCGAAAACTTCTTCTCCCCCACCGCCAGCAGCCTCCTCCAGCCGGATCGCACCATCCACGTAAGGCTCCCCGACGAAGAAGGCGAAGAGGCCGGCGAGCAGACCCGCGAGCAGACCCGCGACCATTCCGCGGCGCAGGTACGCCGATATCGATACCATAAGGCGCTAACTAGTGGCAGGGGACGGCGAGCAGGTGACGCCCATCATGGGCAAGCTCGTGCACGTAATCTGTGGCCATCGCGGCCTGCCCGAGGAAGGGAGTTAGAAGCTCTCCGCTGGCCGACAGAAGTAGAAAGAGCGCCGCCAGGAAAAGCGCCGCAGTTAACCAGCTCCACAGGGGTACGTCCCGCAGGGGAATACTTTCGAGCCTCTTCTCCACGTTACCTCCTTGAGGGGTCCGCGCCCCATCCGGTTTTACGGGCGAAGGATCAGTCTCCTGACTCCCGGATCGACGCTCCCCCGGCCTTCCCGCCCGCGGCGGTGGCCCAACTTCTCGGGTTCGCTCCCCGGTCACAGTGGCGGGACCGCGCCGGACTCTCACCGGCTTCCTGGACCCCTTCACCCCTCTCTGTACCCCAGCAGGATAAAGGCCCGAAGATGGCACGTCAACGTCAACCTTCGTAACGGGCCGATCGTACGGCTCGTCAAAGACTCGCAACAAAGCGGCCTCCCAAGGCTCCGGCCAATACAAACCCCCGTCCCCGCACGGGCCGCGAACCACAACGCTCAAGAACTGGCCGGCGAGAGCCGTCCACCGACGACACCTCCCGAGCCGCCAACCTCGTCCTTCGCCCACGGTTCAGGCCGGTTCCCAACGCACCCTCCCCGCCTGCGTACGGCTGGATTCGTAGAAACCCCGGACGGCCCGATCCACGCGCCGGACCCGGGGGCTCGGGGGAGGACCGCCGAAGGCTGAGGTCGGCGTACCGAAGCGATCCTCCCACGGCACTACCACACGCACGTTCCGGGCGGGATCTGGCGTCTCGTACATCTCGCTCGTAAAGGACCCTCCACCAGGACGACCACCCCGACCACAGAGTTACGGCCGCATCGCATCAACTCCCCAGGGAGCTGTGAGAAAATCGGGGACGAGACCGAACGGAAAGAGGAGGATGGGCATGGTCTGGTTCAGGGGAGGAATTTCGTGAGGCGCCTCGAAGGCAAGCGCGCCATCGTCACCGGCGGCGGGGCCGGGATCGGAGAAGCGATCGCGACGAGGTTCGCCGAGGAAGGCGGGCGCGTCGTCGTCGCCGACGTCGACGCGGACGCCGCGCGCGGGGTCGCGGAGGGGCTCGAAGGCGACGGGCACCTCTTCCAGGAGGCGGACGTGACGGACGAGGATCAGGTCGAGGAGCTCGTCCGGAGGGCCGTCTCCGAGTGGGGTGGCCTCGACGTGATGGTAAACAACGCGGGCGTCGGGGTCGCGGCGACCGCGCCGGACACCACCGTCGAGGATTACTACCGGGTGATGGACGTGTGCGTAAAGGGGACGATCCTCGGGATGAAGTACGCGATCCCCGCGATAAGGGACTCCGGCGGCGGGTCCGTCACCAACATGTCCTCCATCGCGGCCCTCGTCGGCCTCCCCGACCGGGCGGTGTACAGCGCCGCCAAGGGCGCGATCCTCTCCCTCACCCGGGCCTCCGCCATCGACCACGTGGAAGAAGACGTCAGGGTCAACTGCATCTGCCCCGGCACCGTAGATACGCCGTGGGTCGCCAGGATCACCGCCGGCTACGACGACCCCGAAGAGGCGCGCGCCCGCATGAAGGCCCGCCAGCCGCACGGCAGGCTCGTCAGCCCCCAGGAGATCGCGGCGATGGCCGCCTACCTCGCCTCCGACGAAGCGGCCTCGGTCGTCGGGGCGGCGATGATCGTCGACGGAGGCATGACGGCCCGCTAAACCGCCTCGGCAAGAGAACGACGCCCGTAAAGACTACGGGCGTCGTCCATAAAGCCCGCCTCTAGACCCCTGGAAACCCGACCGGGGCGACTCGTCCGCATGAGCCTTCCTCGGACCGCCGCGCCAGGCACCCCCTAAGCTACCAGCGCGCTTCCCGCGAGCCCCCTAACTAGTTGCAACATGCCGGAACCGTCCTCTGGGAACCGCCCGTCACGCACCCAAATCCCCTCCTCGGAACGCAACGTGCCTTGGTCTGGAGGAAGCGAGCGCGGGTCCCCGAAGGGTCCAATGTTCGCTCCTCAGACCGTCGCTATATACGGCGGTTGCCCGGAACTACTCCCTCCTGCGGCATACAGATGCCGCCCGGGGCCACGAGACCCGGAGTTGGCTTCGCAAGCTATGCGATGTCCGGGGTTGGGCTCGGTAGCCGCGTGTAAGTTCGCCGCTCGATTGCGGCGGGTCCATCCCCGAGTAGCGTGGTATAACTGCGTCTTCCTATGGACGGGCTCCTGGACTTCATACGCTCCGTTCCGGACTCGCCCCAGGGCTTGCTCGACTTTGTCTCCGCGCTGCTCCTCGCGTACGGTTACCTCGTCATCTTCGTCGGCGCCGCGCTGGACAACTTCGGTCTCCCGGCCTCCGGGGACGTCGTGCTCTTCGCGGGCGGTTTCTTCGCCAACAGCGGCCAGGTCGCCCTGCCTCTGGTCATGCTCTCGGGTTTCCTCGGCGCCCTCGTTTCGGATAACGCGGTCTACTGGATCGGACGCTACGGCGGCCGCCCCCTCATCGCCCGCATCTTGGAGGTCCGTCTCCTCTCCTTCCTGCTCGACGCCAAGAGCCTCGGCAAGGTCGAGCGCTACTTCGAGGAGCACGGCGGCAAGACGGTCTTCGTCGGACGCTTCGGCCCGGGGCTTCGCAGCATGACCCCCCTCTTCGCCGGGGTGAGTCGCATGAAGTACAGCCAATTCATCCCCTACAACCTCGCGGCCGTGACCTTGTGGGCGATCGCCTACTCGACGGTCGGCTACGTCTTCGGCGAGTACTGGAACGAACTTCTCGCCGTCGCCCAAAACATCGGATACGGCCTCGTCGCCCTCGTCGTCCTCACCATCGTCTTCTACGTCCTCCGCCGGCGCCGCAAGAACCTCAAGAAGGAGAAGAGCCCCGAGGAGGCTCCAGCGGCGAACGTCGAGGAGAAAGCCCAAGCCCCGCGCGGGAAGGAATAAGAGGAGGCGCGATGGAGAACGGGGACGAGGAGCGTCGGATGCTCGAAGCGGCGGGCTGGGAGCCCCAGGAGCGCGAGGACGGCGAGACCGTCTGGAAGAACCCTGCCAACGACCTCGTCTACCCGCAGGGCCAAGCCGCGGCCATGGTTCGCGAAGGGGCGGACCCGGAAGGCCCCCAACCGGGCTTGAAAGAGTAGCGACCCGCACTACCTCCGAGCCTCGATGCGGTCTCCCAGAGACGGAGGCGTCAGAGGGTCAACAGCAGGTCGACCGCGCCGGACGCGCCCACCCCAGGATCAGGGACCACGAGAACGCGGAGCCGAACCTGTTCTGTGGCAAGTTCCTCAGCAGCACATGGAGCAACAGATGGACCACGAAGAACGCGTCCAGGACGACGATCAGGTGAAGTCTACGTCACCATCCTCGAATAGCCCCCGAAGAAGCAGCGCATAGAGCGGGACGTGAAGGAGCGCGAACATCCGGTATCCCGCCTCCTCTCCCATCTTGGAGAGGACGGGCAGCATCTTCCATTCTCTCAGCTTAACCGCGTCCATCTCGTGAGCCAGCAAGAAGCAGAACCCCACAAGGAAGAACAGATGGCCCGACACGTCTCCTCCCTCTGGATACAAACGTCACGCGGACCGACGCTACCCGCATCCCCGCCCTCTCGAACTCCTTATCCCAGCACGAAGGCCAGGAGCAGAGCGAAGACGATGCCGTAGAGGGCGAACGCCTCGACGAGACCGATCCCGAGGAACATAAGCGTCCTCGTCTGCTCGTACGCCTCCGGCTGGCGGTGGATGGAGGCGATGTCTGCCCGATCAGGTACCCCATCCCGGCCCCCGGCCCGATGACCGCCGCACCGGCCGCTATCCCGACGCCTACGTACTTCAGGCCCTCCGCGACCATCCTGAACCCCTCGACGTTACCGCCCTCCTGCAACAGCACGATTACTTCCAAGACCGCTCTCCTTTTCCTTCTTCGTCCTCACCCCGAATGGGCATTCCGCCCCCCGCGATGATCCCGTCGGCCAGAGCGATGCCCCGTTCTACCGCCTCTCCGGCACCCCGATAGTCCCCCTCCTCCAGGCTCCTTTGAGCCTGCCGGTACAGCTCGAACACCTCCGCGATGGCCGGCTCCTCGAGTGGTCGCGGGTACAGCGCAATGACCGCCGAGGCGAGCCTCGGCATCCCGGAGACCGCGAGCGCCGAGACGGCCTCTCGCCTCCGGCGCTCCTCCATCCGCCGGTAGCCCACGAGGGATACGAGGAGGGAGAGCACCGACCAGATCGGCAACACGACCCCGCCGACGCCCGCCGGGACGACGCCAACCACCATGAACCCCACCACGACCGCGGCCCCGCCGTGGGCAACCCCGGAGAACAGGGCCAGGGGAAGGGCGGCCTCCCGGAGCAAGGGGAGCAGCCCAGTTTCCGCCGGTCTCCCCGCCACCGCGCCGATCACGACGCCCCCCTCACGTCTCGCGCCGAGACCCCGCCCCCACCCTGCGCTTGGAGGAACGCCTCGATCTCCTGCGCGAGCCGGTCCGGCGCGTCTTCGGGGACGAAAGCCCGGGAGTCGGGCACCCTTCGAATGGTTGCGTTGGGGAACCTGGCCGCTAACCTCTCGGCGTGCTCGAAGCGGAACAGCTTGTCTTCGGGCGCCCACGCCAGCAGCACCGGCCCCCCGAAGCCGGGGAGCTTCTCGGCGACGGCGAGGGTGCGCCTGGGCGAGACGTCCCGGAGGAACTTGCCGAGGTCGCGCCGCACCCCGGCGTCCTTCATCAAAGGCGCCAGTACGAGTCGATCACCCGGTCCTCGATCGGGCGCCTGGTCAGCCACCCGAAGGTGATCGGCAACCGCCGCAGGGCGCCCACCCGCAGGACGGCGCTCATCAGCGAGACGAACCCGGGAACGTGAGCACCCCACTGCACGTAGCGCAGCACCGGGGGCAGGAAGTTCTCGAAGGCGTCGCAGTTCGTCAGCACCAGCCGATGGACCCTCTCCGGATACGAGGCGACGACGGACTGGCAGATCGCACCGCCCGTGTCGTTGCCAACGAGCGTCACCCCCCTCAACCCCAGAGCGTCCAGAAAATCCACCACGATCCTCGTCATCCCCCCGAACGAGAGGTCCGCCCCCGCCTCCATCGCCACCCCGTGCGCCCCGAGCGGCCAATCGGGCACGATGCACCGGAAGCTCCCCGACAACCTCGGCACCACCCCCCCCCACAGCCCACCATGCACCAGAAGCCCGTGCACGAACACGACGGGCTCGCCCTCCCCGATCTCCCGATACCGAACGGTCCCGCCAGAGAGCCGGACCTCCCTCTCCTCCCCCAACTGCCCCTTCCCCACCAAAATGCCCTCCTCCACTAGCCCTCCCTCGCCTCCGACCGCCCTTCTTCGTCCTCCATACTTACACTGTATATTTACAGCGTAAGCCTATAGGCGTTGGTGTAAGCTGTCAAGGTGTTATTTGGGAGATGCGACGGGTTCGGAGGTTGCGGATGGGCGAGGTAGGGCGGCGGCCGTTGAGTCGGCGTCGGATCCTCGAGGCCGCCGTCGAGCTCGTGGATCGCGAGGGTCTCGGGGCGTTGAGCATGCGCAAGCTCGGGAGGGAGCTCGGGGTGGAGGCGATGTCGCTCTACAACCACGTCCCCAACAAGGAGGCTCTGCTAGGCGGCATGGTGGAGGTCCTGATCGAGGGCCTGGAAGTCCCGCCCGGGGGGAGCCCGACGAGTTGGGAGGATGGGGTTCGGGGGGCGTTCCGCTCTTACCTGAAGCTCGCGCGGGCGCACCCGGAGGTCTTCCAGCTTTTCGCGACGCGCCCTCTGGGCACCGGCGAGGCCTTGAGGATCTTCGAGATCCTGCGGAGCGCCGGGCTCGGCATGGTGCCGGCGCTCCACGCCTTCCGGACGCTCTCGAGCTACACCATAGGGTACGCGCTCGCCGAGATTCGGGGCTTCCCTCTGGAGCTCGAAGGCGGCCCCCGCGCGCTCGAGCTCACGCCGCCCCTCAAAGACCTCGACCGCGACGCGCAGTTCGACTACGGCCTCGACCTCATAATCTCCGGCCTGCGCCAGAAGCTCGACGGGCGCGAGGAGAAGGGAGATCCCCCGCGCCGTAGCAGACGCGAACCCAACCAAGAGTAAGCACGACGAGGCTCCTCCCGCTGCCGGTTGCTTGTAGACCGTCGCGATTGGAGAGGAAGTCGTGACTCGCGGCCCGTGAGTAGAATGGTCGGGAGATGGCCCAAGATCGTCCCACCCGAAGCGACTCGTCCCGAGCATGGCGGCGGTTCGCGCTGGCCGTTTGCGCGGTCATCACGACGCTATCGTTGATCGACGGCGAGTTCCTGCAGGCGTCCTTATACGTGACGCTGGGTCTGACGGTGCTCGTGGAGGGTACGAGATCCGACGAGCGCTCGCCAACGGCGAGGCGGTTGGGGCAGGTGCTGACGACGATTTTCGTGGTGCTGAGCGCAGTCTACGCCTACACCACCTTCTTCTAGACGCACCTGCTCCCGCAAAGTCGCCATCATTAAGGCCTCCGATCCTCCCAGCTCGCGGCTACAAGGAGATAAGGCCGAGCCGGGCACCTTGTCCTATCGCCTCGGCGCGGCTCGCGACGCCGAGCTTGGCGTAGAGGGAGGAGACGTGGAACTTCACGGTGTGCTCGCTTATGCGGAGCTCCCGCGCGATCATCTTGTTGGAGAGCCCCCGGCCGATGGCCCCCAGCACCTCCCCCTCCCGGTTGGTCAGGGGCTCCGAGAGCGCTTCGGATACGGGGATAGGAGCTTCGATTACCCGCTGAGCCAGGGGAACGGGCAAGACGACGAGACCCTGCCCCACCGCCAGGATGGCCGCCTCGAGCTCCTCGGGCGAGGGCTCCGGCGTCAACACTCCCCAGGCCCGCAGCGGCAGAGCGCGCAATTTGGCCGCAGCACCCTCGTCCTCGGAGAGAGCGAGAAGCGCGGCGTCGGCTTCGTCGGAGAGGGCTGCATCCTCGATCGAATCCTCCCCGGCCAACAAGAAGACGTCGACCCCCGAGACTGTCCCTCCGGCCGGCTCCGAAAGCGACGGCGCCTCGCCCACGACCACCACCCCCGCGTCCCCGGCGGAGTCGAGCACCGAGCGAAGCCCGGCGCGCACCAGCGGGGACGGCGCCACGACGAAGACCCTCGTCGCCGGTCTCACCCCGCGTTCCCCAACACGTTCGTCGACCACTCCCCGCGGTAGCCCTCGAGCACGCTACGCCCGCTCGCAACAGGCGGTATCGCCGGGCCGTCCCCCGCTCGATCGGATGTTTTCGGCCGGTCTACGACGCGTCCGCGCTCACCCGCCTCCCCGTAGCGACGCGCGCGGGTTCCGGATACAGGGTGCATCTCGCCTCCTACCCCCGTTCGCCGACCTTCGGGCGTAGCGTCGTGAGCTCGCCGCCGCGCACGGCCCCGAGCTGCACCTCCCGTCCGACCCTCTCGCCGCTCAGGAGCGCGAGGAGGTCGTCGGTGTCTTCGACGGGGTGGCCGTCCAGGGTCGTCAGGATGTCACCGAGGAAGACCCCGGCCTCGTGCGCGGGGCTGCCGTCCTCTATCCCGACCACCAGGAGCCCGCTCCCCTGCGCGAGCCCGACCCTCTGGGCATCCGGCAGCCTGACGGGCTGGCTCAACACGCCGAGGTACCCGCGCTTGACCGACCCGCGCTCGGCCAGCGTCCCCGCGACGCGCCACGCGAGGTCCGCCGGAACGGCGAGGGTGGCGGCCCGGCCGAAGGCGGTCGTCAGTATCCCCAGCACCTCGCCCTTCGCGTCCACGAGCGCACCGCCCGAGAGCCCGGTGTACGGCGCGGCGTCCGTCCCGATGTAGCGCTCCAGCCGAGCACCACGCCCGACCCTCAAGGGGCCGCCGACGGCGCTGACTATCCCGAGCGAGGCCCGCACGCCCTCGCCGCGCGCCGGTCTGCCGAGGGCCAGCGAGAGCTGACCGACCCGTGCCTCGCCCTCGGCCGCCGTCGCCGCCTCGACCCCGAGCCCCTCGACCCCGAGCACGGCGAGATCCGTGGCCGGATCCCGCCCGAGCAGACGCGCCTCATGCCTCCCCCCGTCCGCGAGCCCGACCGCGAGATCCTCGTCGCGCTCCACGGAGTGGCTGGCCGTCAGCACGAGGCCGCTGGCATACACCACCCCGCTCGACGAACGCCTCCTCCGTCCGTACACCTTAACCAGCGAGGGCTCCGACTTCGCGACCGCGTCCGCCAGCCCATCCGACAACGCGCCCAACAATTCTTCCTTACGCTCCATCTGCTTCTCCCGATTCGTCTCTCTTGTGCAGAATGTATCCCGGCACCCGGAGTCGGACATCGCCCTTTCGACT
>JADDPR010000155.1 GCA_016781775.1 Rubrobacter sp.
AGAGCATCAAAAACTGGGGGCACCTCTCCTCGCCAAACCTGACGAGTCGGCTGTCCGCTGCTTGGGATGATCCAGGCTCAGGCGAAGTGCCTGGAACTTCTTTACTTCAAGAGGTCCTCCAGCATCGGCCGCAGCTTGTACTTGCGCCCATGACGGGCGATGAGCTCTTCGAGGTAAGCTCGCCACTGCTCCTCACGCCCGGTAGCAAGATGGGCGCCTCGCGCCTTCGCCAGCCAGTTTACGGCCTCGTCGTAGTGCTTGGACCTGCCTTCGTCCATGATCTCCTCGGCCGGCCTGCGGCAAGTCTCGATGACCCAGTCAGGGTGCGACTCGATGGCCGCGTCCGCTACTTGAGCGACCAGGGCTCCGACCGGCTTCCCTTCGACCACGGCGATCGCGTCCCCGATAAGGTTCTCGTGCAGGAAGACCTCCACCTGGCCCGTGGGTAAGTAGGAGGTGCTCTGGCGCAGGTGATCCAACAACCGCTCGCGATGCTCCGGCCAGCGCTCGCCGGCAAGCTCCCGCACCCGCCGGTAGGGGACGAGGCCCGGATCCGCGTGGAAGGCGGCCACGGCCGCTTTGAGGGCGAGCCCGCGGCGCCCCAGACCTTCCGCCAGGTCCCGGACCCAGCCCGCCAGCCGATTCTTTCGGCCTTCCAGCGAGAGCCCGCGCTCTCCGACCCGCAGTGCGTCCTCCGGCTGCCCCTGCTCGCGCAGGGCCCTGGCTACGGCGAGAGCCTCCTCCGGGGTGCTTAGGTACTTCGAGGCATACTCGACGGCTTCCTCCGCCCGGTCGAGCCGGGCGAGCATGATGGCGTGGCTCGTGTCCTCGCCCGTGGCTTTCGAGAGGCGCAGGTACTCCTCGTAGTGGCCCCGGCGTTCCAGCACGTTGAGACGGGCGATGGTCAGTGGGTCGTCGAGAAGCTCCTCGAAGAAGTCGTCGTCGGGGATTTCGCCCTCCAGCACCCTCACTAGCGGCGGGCAGAACCAGCCCTGCTCGACGGCCCGGAAGGCCGCGCCGAAGGTATCTCCTACGCCATAGTCTCCGAGCTCGCCCCACCATACGTCGAGCTTTGCGCCGTAGTCCTCCCTCTCGTGAGGGGTGAGCTCCATGCTCAACAGGGCCTCCGTAAGGGCCGCTCCCACCTCCTCGAAGAAGTCGAGGAGCTCTCCGCCGTAGTCGCCCATCATCTCCCAGTCGGGCACGTCCGGTGACTCCAGGTACTCCTCGATGATCGCCTCCAGGGCCGGCAGAGCGTTGCGACTCTCGTCAGCCTGGATAAGGTTCCACGCGCCTTCGAGTACCCGGCGCGCCTCATCAAGGTCTCCGGCACCGTACCCGTAGTCGCCGTAAGGGTCCATATAGCCCGGAGTCCGGATGCTGGCGCGGAGCCTGCGCCGGATGGCTTCCGTGCTTACCGGGTGAGTGCCGGAGGAGGTCGAGAGGGTAAGCTCGCCCTCGATGATCTTGGCCAGGGAAGGGTCGCGCTGTGCCAGCTTTAGCAGGAGATTCTTCAGCTCCTCCTTCTCCAGCCCGGAGAGCACCTCTTCTAGGGCGGGCAGCTCCCGCACCGACTCCGGATCATGGACGCAGGCGAGCAGGGTGGCGACGATATGCTTGCACAGGCCGCCCCAGTCGTAAGGGCAATTGCACGAGGCCTCGATGATGCCGGCCTCATCGAAGACGACGCGAACGTCGTAGGGAGCAAACTGACTGCCGGCTACCTCTGCCCGGAGCTCCTGACCTCGCCGGAGCAGGGAGGTCACCGAACCCTGCCGGTAGTACTCGTGACCCCGGCGAAAGGATTCGGGGGAGGAATGTTTCTGGATAAGGGTTTCGCTAAAGTCGGGCAATTACCGCACTCCAGTCCTAAAGCCGATCTTACCATCGTCCTGTCGTATCCGTGCGCCTTGCCTTTTGGAAAGCAGAAAGATTCTTCCGACCAAAAACTAAAGTTTTGGGCCAGGAT
>JADDPR010000132.1 GCA_016781775.1 Rubrobacter sp.
CTAAAGTCGAGCTTAGCGGCAGGTTTACGAATAGCCCCCCGTCGAAGGCGGCAAGTTTCTCTGGGTGGCATCATTCCCATAAGGAACGCGTACGGGAGGAGCGCGAGCGTCGTGCGGGTGGTAATAGTAGGTGGCGGGGAGGTCGGGTTCAACGCGGCCCGCATGCTCTCCGGCGAGGGCAACGACGTCGTGCTCATCGACCAGGACGAGGCGCTGGTCGAGAGGGCGACCGAGGGGCTAGACGCCCTCGTGATGCAGGGCAACGGGGCGAGCCCCAGGGTACTGCGCGAGGCCGGGGTGAGGGAGGCTAGCCTCCTGGTAGCCGCGACGGGCTCCGATGAGGCGAACATCATCGCTTGCCTGGCGGCCAAGGCCCAGGGGGTGGAGCGCACGGCGGCCCGCATCCACAACGAGGACTACTACGACCCTCGGGAGCCGTTCACGCAGGAGACCTTGGGGATCGACTTCGTCATCCACACCGAGCAGGTGGCCACGGAGGAGATAAGGGCCGCCCTCCTGGTCCCCGGGGCGATCGACGTGGAGACCTTCGCCGGGGGGCGTGTGCAGGTGGTCGAGGTGATCCTGGACGAGGATTCCCCGGCGGTGGGACGGGCGGTGCGGGACGTGGATCTGCCCAAGCGGAGCCTCGTACTCGGGGGGGTGCGCCGCGGGAAGGCCCTTATGTCGCGGGGAGACACCGTGCTCGAAGCCAAGGATCACGTGTTCCTGATCGGCGAAGCGCGACGCGTCCCCGACCTGGTAAACGCTGTGGCTACCAAGGCCGAACCGGTTGGGGACGTGACGATCTTCGGGGGCGGGCGGATCGGGCTGCGGCTTGCCCTGGCCCTGGAGGAGAGCGGCATCGCGGTGAAGGTCGTCGAGAAGGACGAGGCCCGCGCTCGGCACGTGTCCGCGCGGCTAAAAAGAGGGTTGGTGCTGCACGACGATGGGGTCTCCAGGGACTTCTTGCTCCAGGAGCGGGTCGACCGGACGGACGCCTTCGTCGCCGTCACGGGGGACGACCGGGCGAACTTGCTGGCGGCGATGTACGCCCGCCAGCTCGGCGCCGGTCTCACCATCGCGGGCCTCGGCCGGGGGGAGTTCGCCCCGCTCGCCGACGCCCTCGGGGTGGACATCACCGTCTCGCCCCGGCTGCTGGCCGCCGGGGCCATAAGCCGCTTTGTGCGGCAGGGGAACGTGGTGGCAGTCACCTTGTTGGAGAGCGGGGCCCGGATGATGGAGATGCGTGTCCCCGAAAGGAGCCGGATCGCCGGTCGGCCGCTCTCCGAGGCGGGGTTCCCCAAAGGGGCGATCGTGGGGATGGTCGTGAGAAACGGAGAGACGTTCATCCCCAGCGGCAAGGACGTTCTCGAACCCGGAGACGGCGCGGTGGTGTTCACCGTCGAGGAGACCGCGCAGAAGGTGGAGCGCCTCTTCACGACCTAGCGAGATGGGGGCGAAAAGCCACCGGGAAGGCGCCACTTCAAGTAGTTCGCGAACGCTCTTTTTAGCCGCGTATTGACGGCCGCCTCTTGGGGGCGTATACCGCGCACTGACAACACAATGCTGCGACGCCGAATCCCCGGGTGGCATCGGGGGGCGGGGGACCCGTATCAGGCCCTCTGGGTCTCGGGGTGAATCGTTCGCTAGATCGTAGGGCTTGACTCTTTCGGCCCGAACCCGACAGCTAACCTCGTAGGCGCTGAAGAAGGAGGACTTCGGTGTCCGAGCGACGATCCGCGCGGGCGTTTTACCGTAGCCGCCCCTCCCGGCCGGCCGGGAGGGCGTCATCATGAGGGCCAGGGTCGTGGTCGGGGTGAACTCCGGCGTGGTGCTGGCCCTGGGCCTGGCGCTCCTGTGCCCACTGGCCTTATCCTTGCTGTACGGGGACGGCTCGTGGGAGAGCTTCCTGATCCCCGCCGCCGTGATGATCCCGCTGGGCGCGGCGGGCCTCTGGATGATACGGCTGCGGGGTCTGGGGTACGTCCTCGAGCGGGACGTGTACCTCTCGGTGACCCTGGCCTGGGTGCTCGCGGCGCTGCTCGGCGGGGTTCCGTACCTCGTGGAGGGCACGTTCGCGAGCCTGCTGGACTCCACCTTCGAGGGGATGAGCGGCTTCACCACCACCGGGGCTACGCTGCTCCCAGACATCGAGGCCGAGACGCCCTCCGTCCTCTTCTGGCGCAGCATGACCCAGTGGCTCGGGGGCATAGGGATCGTGGTGCTCTTCGTGGCCGTGGCCCCCGCCGTAGGGGCGGGGGCGGCGCGGCTCTTGGGAGCGGAGGTATCGGGGCTCACCGACACCCGGTTCACGGCGCGCATCGCCGACACGGCCAAGGCACTTCTGATCATCTACGCGACGCTCTCCGCGGCGACGACGCTCGCCCTGCTCCTGGCCGGCATGCCGCTCTATGACGCGGTGGTGCATTCCTTCGCTACCGTAGCGACCGGCGGGTTCAGCCCCAAGACCGCCTCAATAGCCTTCTACGACTCCTTGGCCGTGGAGGCGGTCGTGATCGTCTTCATGACCCTCTCGGGGGTCACGTTCGCGCTCTACTATCTGCTCTACACCCGCAGGCGCTTGGACGTGATGCTCGACCGGGAGGTGCTCACCTACCTGGGGCTCATAGTGGGGTCCGTCCTCTTCGTGTGGGGCGTCCTGGTCTTCGAGGGGAATTACGGGGACTCCTGGGGTCTGGCGCTGAGAGACTCTGCCTTCACGGTTACGAGCGTCATAACCACCACGGGTTTCGTCACCGTTGACTTCGACGGGTGGGAAACGGGGGCGAAGCTCGTCCTCGTCCTGCTGATGTTCGTCGGGGGCTGCGCCGGGTCCACGGCCGGGGGGATAAAGGTGATTCGCGTAATCGTCGTTTTCCGCACCGTCTTCCAGGACGTCCTCCGGATGGTCCATCCCAAGGCGGTCACGACGCTCAAGGTGGGGGACCGGATCATACCGGAGAGGGTGCGCGTGGCGGTCCTGGGGCTCTTCGCCGCCTGGATGATCGTGTTCGCCGCGGCGACGTTCCTGGTGACCATTCAAAAGGAGCTGGACCTGGTCTCCTCGGCCACCGCGGTCGCGACCACGCTCAACGTGGTCGGACCGGGCCTGGGGTTGGTCGGTGCCTCGGAGAACTTCGAGGCGGTCAACGCCTTCGGACGCTTCGTGCTGACCGGCTGCATGCTGCTGGGAAGGCTGGAGATATTCACGGCGCTAGTATTGCTATCCCCCTCCTTCTGGAGGTCCTCCTGAGAGGGGACACCGGAATGCTCGACGAAGCGGAGAAGTCAAAGGGCTTCCTACGCCGAGGAGACGGGCTTCCGAGAGGGCTCGGACCAAGAAGTTGCCCCCAGACCTCTCGGGCGCGCTCCGCCGCCAGGGAGCCGAACAGGACCAGCGGGAGGATCTCCTCGTAGGCCAACTGCTCGGGCCACCGGCACAGGAACGCGAGCCGCTCCTAGTCGTCGGTCGGCTCGCCCCACCTCCTCCGCCTCCTGACTTCGCCCATGCTGTTCCCCCACGCTCGGTGCCGCGAGAGCGAGGGATGCCAGTTGTGGGGGCTTGCCGCCAGGTCTGTGGTGCTGCGGGGAAGCACCGGCGGTTACTGCCAGGCCAGTGGCAGTAACCGCCGGGAATTAGCGGCGTGGTTTGTGCCCGTCTCCCCGATCAAAGCCATGGGGAAGGTGCGCGGCCTCGTGTCCCCGCTTGCGCGAGGACTCAGATAGAATGCCGGCCGTCGGGAAACGGGATAGGGAGGGCGAGGATGGCAGAGAAAGAGATCTACTGCGCTTTCGGTGTCGACGTCGATGCCGTTGCGGGGTGGCTCGGCTCTTACGGAGGCGAGGACTCGCCGGACGACATCTCGCGGGGTCTCTTCGCGGGGGAGGTCGGGAGCCCGCGGCTCCTGAAGCTCTTCGAGAAGTACGACCTGCAGACGACGTGGTTTATCCCCGGCCACTCCATCGAGACTTTCCCGAACCAGATGAAAGCCGTCGTGGACGCCGGGCACGAGATCGGGACGCACGGCTACTCCCACGAGAACCCCGTCGCGATGACCCCGCAGCAGGAGCGCGACGTCCTCGAGAAGTGCATAGGTCTCGTCGACGACCTGACCGGCAAGAGGCCGGTCGGGAACGTCGCCCCCTGGTGGGAGCCCTCCAACACGACGAACGAGCTCCTCCTGGAGTTCGGCTACAAGTACGATCACTCCCTCCAGCACAACGACTTCACGCCCTACTACGCCCGCGTCGGCGACAAGTGGACCAAGATCGACTACGGCAAGCAAGCCTCCGAGTGGATGAAGCCCCTCGTCCGGGGCGAGGAGACCGACCTGATCAAGATCCCGGCGAACTGGTACCTCGACGACCTGCCCCCGATGATGTTCATCAAGGGCTCACCGAACTCCCACGGCTTCGTCAACCCTAGAGACCTCGAGCAGATGTGGAAGGACCAGTTCGACTGGGTCCACCGCGAGATGGACCACGCCGTCTACGCCCTGACGATCCACCCGGACGTCTCCGGCCGCCCGCAGGTCTTGCTTATGCTGGAGCGCATGATCGAGTACATCAACGGCCACGACGGCGTCAAGTGGGCGACCTTCGAAGAGATCGCCGACGACTTCGCCAGGCGCCAGCCCCGCGAAGACGCCATCCCGAGCCCGACCTAAGGGCCTCGGGGAGGAAGGAGCCCCTCATGTGCCTGCTCTGCGGCGAGTTCGTCCCACAGGCCCACTGGACGGACCGGCACGTCGAGGATAGGGCCCGCGCGAAGGGCGCGGACGACGGCGGCTACACGCGCGAGCGCCGCCGCGACCGCGCCCACCGGGCCTCGCTCGCAAACGAGGTCCTCAAGCACTACGGCCTCCGCGTGAGGGACTGGGGCGGCTCGAAGTACGTCCTCTCGGACGGCAAGGGCAACTCCGAGCTCGTCGGGGACCTGGGCTCCCTGTGGCCCGCCGCCACGAAGCTCGCCGGCCGCACCCTCGACCCGCTCGATCCGGTGCTCGGGGAACGCCTCCGCGCGGCCCTTGAATAAGCCGGTCAAGAAGCCGGTTACGGTCGTGACGGGCTTTCTCGGGAGCGGGAAGACGACCCTCCTCTCGCGGGTTCTCTTGGAGCCCGAGGGTGCGAACACGGCCGTGCTCGTTAACGAGTTTGGCGAGATCGGCCTCGACCACCACCTACTCCGGCGCTCGGACGAGAAGACGGTCCTGCTCGGGCACGGCTGCGTGTGCTGCACGACGCGCGACGACCTCGTCGAGGCGCTCCTCGCGCTCCTGGACGAGGAAGACCGCGGGGAGATACCGCCCCTCGACCGCGTCGTCGTCGAGACCACCGGGCTCGCGGACCCCGCCCCGATCCTCTACACGATCTTCTCCCACCCCGTACTTCAGCACCACTACCGGGTGGACCTCGTCGTTTCGACCGTCGACGCGATAAACGGCGCCCTCCACCTCGACCACAACCCCGAGTCGATCAAGCAGGTAGCCGCCGCGGACAAGGTCATCCTCACAAAGACCGACGTCGCGGAGAGGGAGACCGCCCAGAACCTCATCGCGAGGCTTCGCACCATAAACCCCTCGGCCGCGCTCTTCGAGGCCCCCCTCGGCGAGATAAGCGCCGAAGAACTCTTCCGACCGGTGGACGCGACGCACCGATCCGCGCCCGGTGCGGGTGAGGGGCTCGACGGAGGGGGGCACGTCGCCCGGACACACTCGACTTCGTTCACTTTCGACGGGCCCGCGGATTGGGCGGCCTTCGGGATCTGGCTCTCCATGCTGCTCCATGCGAGGGGCGAGAGCGTCCTGCGGGTGAAGGGCCTCCTCGACGTAGGCGGTCCCGGCCCCGTCGTTCTCAACGGCGTCCAGCACGTCATGCACCCGCCCCAGCACCTCGACGCCTGGCCCGATGAGGACCACCGCTCGCGCCTGGTCCTTATCGCAAGAGGCGTCTCCTCGGGGGAGATCCTGGCCTCCCTCAAAGCCTTCCGTCCCCTCGTCGGCGCGGGCCCTCTTCTCCTGGAAGCCGACATACCCGTCTAGCTCCGCCCGCCCGTAATCTCTCACCCCGTAGCCCGCACCACGCCACCATAAAATATAAGCATGGTCGTCCGGCGGGAAATGACGGGGATGCGCGAGGCGCGACCGCTCCTCGAAGTAGGCAGGATCTTCCACGAACCCGCCGTCACGGAGTACGCGCGGGGGCAGGAGATCCTGGCGCGCTTCCCGGACGCCGAGCGCATAGAGGTTCCGTCCCACTGGAACATCGGGGGCCTCCACGAAAACGAGGGCCTCGTCAACTTCAGCCCCGTAATCGTGTACGAGGGCTGGTGTGCGGAGTACGGGGAGCTCTTCTCCCAGATCGACGACGCCCTGTCGTCGCGGGCGAAGAAGCAACTCGCCTGCGAGGTTATCTTTCTCACCCACAACGAGGCCCTCCACGAGGTCAACCTCGGCTGGCACCCCAAGGCCGAAGACCTCCTGTGGACCCCCGACCTTCAGGAGAAAAAGGTCTCCGAGAACGGCGCCGCGAACGTCCGCTACGCGCGCGGGAAGAAGGGCAAGATGGTCAAGCTCTTCGGGAACCTGCTCGCCGAGCACCTGCCCTACTGCACCGTCCGCTACGCCTTTTAACGGACCTGTCCTCCCCGTTCGGAGATTTTTTCGTCTTTGTGGTAGCGTAACGCTCACGGCGGTACGGAAGATTCGGAAGGATTCCATTATGAGGGCGGAGGCGAGGGAGATGTTGCCTGGTACGAGCCGGGCTTTTGCCTGCTCGGATCTAAACCGGGCATGCGTAGGCGTTCACAGGCGGGGGGCATAGGTGGCGGCCCGTCCCGGTCTTGCCCTGGTGCGGGCATCGGTACTCGTCCTGTTCGCCCTCGCGGCAACGCTCGCGGGCTGCGGCTCGGGGGATGAACCGGCGGGCAGCGCGCCGGCCAAGCCCCCAGAGCAGACGGCGGAGCAGGCGCCAGCGGAGGAGACCACGCAGGTTGTCCCCGAGGAGGAGACGCGGGCCGCCGGGGAAGCGGCGCGCACGGCGACGGTGAGGCTCTCCGGGACGGAGGGGACGGTCTACGCGGGGAACTACGGCAACCTCGACAGCTCGGAGTACGCGGAGGGCGTTCTGGAGGGGGAACCCATCGAGTTCGAGGTCGACATGCGCGACTCCGGTTTCGACGTCGTCACCGCGTCGTTCACCAAGCCCGCGACCAGCGACACCGGGTTGCTCGCGGTCGAGATACTCTCGGACGGCGAGGTCGTCGCCGAGCAGGACGTCGAGACGCAGTACGGCGCCCTGAGCCTGACCTGGAGTTCCGAGGGGTAGCGAGGCGCGCGGAGCCTCGCGTTACTGTCGCCCCAACGGTCCGGACGGCGGGAGATCGGCGGGCAGGACGCAGTACAGGGCGCCGTCGTGGCTCTCGACGCGCAGGTGTCCGTCGTTCGCGAGCCTAACGAGGATCCCCTCCGCCTCGTCCACGGTGAGCGGGGTTTCGAGCGCCGCCCCGACGGCCGTGATCGCCCCGCCCGCGTCCCGGGTTGGCAGGAGCAACAGCTTCTCCGCCCCGAAGCCCGCCGCCTCGCGCCGCCGACGGGGCCGCCGGAGGCGCCACCACGCCCAGGACAGGAGCGCGACCGGCGGGATCCAATACAGCAGCGTCAACGAGCCCGGTGGTGCCTGAACGAGCGCCGTGTAGGAGGCGGAGAGCGCCGGCACGGCAAGGATGAACCCGGCGAAAAGCAAGAGATATGGACTGCCGGGGCGCTCCCCTCGGTGCCCCCTGGCCCCTCGACGCCGCTCCTCGCCCCTCCGCTCCCGCAAGTCCACGTAGGCCACCGCAGCTCCTCCCGTTTCCCGAGCATGGCTACCGGTCTTCAAGTAACGAGAATGCTAAAGCCGCAGGGTTTC
>JADDPR010000548.1 GCA_016781775.1 Rubrobacter sp.
TCGGGCTCCTTCGGGGCCTCGGGGGCGTTGGCCGAATCGGGGGCTTGAGCGCTGTCCGTCGCGCCGCAGGCTCCTACGAACGCCAACAGCGCGATCGACGCGAGTATCAATACCATCTTTCTAACGAGCACGTCCGTCACCCCTCCGATTCTCTGTTATTCTGGGACGGCGGCCAGCATGCAACGGTCGGGGGGCCGCCAAGTTTCGTACATCGCATACTGTAGCAAAGTTTTTTCGAATGCATGGGTCGCGACCACGTCCTCCCCTGGTCGGGGGCGGGCACCGTACCCCCAGCCCCCAGTTTTCGGCGAGCTCTACCGGACCAGACGCGGGGTAGAGCCCCCCGGGACGAGGGCCTCGTTGAGGAGCTTCATGTCGAGCATGACGTCGGCCCTTATCCCCTCCGTGCGGCAAGAGCACCGCCGCAAGCCCGGGAGCAGAGATCGTTGACCGGTATTTTTCGCGCTTGTAGTATTCCGGCGCCACGGGATGGGAAGACGAAGGTGGAGGATGAGCGGAGGCGTCGAGATCGGGCTGCCGCAGCCGCGGCACACCTACGGCGGGGCGACGGCCCCACGCGCCGACTCCCGGACGATGGCGCTCACGAAGCGCCATAAGGAACGGCATCCCCGGGACCACGCCCGCCCGTCGATGCTTCACGCGCAGAACGCCTCGCCCCCGAGGCCCCGGCCCCACGCCTCGAGGAGATGGACGAGGTGGGCGGTGGCGAGGGCTCCGAGTTCGAGACGCGCGTCATGGACGTCCCGGCGAGGACCCGGTGAGCTTCTGGAACCGCCACGCAACGGAAGAGAACGGAGAGCAACGTATGGCCCACCCCTGGCATGACGTGCCCGTAGGGCCCGAGGCCCCCGACGAATCAACGTGGTCGTCGAGATCTCCAAGGGCTCCAAGGTCAAGTACGAGATGGACAAGGAGACGGGGCTCCTGCTCGTGGATCGCATCCTGTACTCGTCCGTCGTTTATCCGGAGAACTACGGCTTCATCCCCCGTACCCTGGCCGACGACGGCGACCCGCTGGACGTCCCCATCCTCATGCAAGAGCCCGTTCAGCCCTTGAGCATCCTGAAGGTCCGCCCCATCGGCCTCCTCCCGATGACGGACGACGGCGAAGGGGACGAGAACGTGATCTGCGTCCACGCCGATGACCCGCAGTACGCGGTCTACGAGCACTTCGGGGAGCTCGTGGAGCACCGCTTCCGCGAGATGAGCCGGTTCTTCGCCGAGTACAAGAGCCTGGAGGGTAAAGAGGTCGAGGTCGGGGAGGTCGCCGGCCCCGACGCGGCCGTAGAAGCCGTAAAACACGCGATGGAGCTGTACCGGGAAGAGTTCCCCCGGACGGCCTCCCAGGTCCCGGGGGGTCCGAACGGCGAATAAACCCTACATAGACCTGCAGGAGCATGAGGGACCGACCGCCCCGCAGGAGACCCACGGCGTAGCGGACGCCCCAGGCGCCCGCCCCTACGCCTACTCCTTCGCGTCCCCCGTCCACGAGGCCCCGTTCCCGTTCGACACGCTTGTCCCCTCCTGGAGCGCGACGACGCCTACCGGAACCTGGATCCGCCTGAGGATCGCGGTGCGATCGAGCGGACGCTGGAGCCCTCCCCTCAACCTGGGAGTGTGGGCGAGCAGCGCAACGGACGTGCGGCGCCGCAGTGCGAGCGTCGAGGGAGACGACGCTCGCGGCGCCTGGTGGGTCGAGACGGACACCGTGCGCTCCCGGAGTCCGGGCATCTACGCCGACGCCTACCGCTACGAGTTGGACCTCGTCTCCAGGGACCCCGCCCTCTCGCCGATCGTAAGGGAGGTCTCGGTCGTGGTCTCCGACTCCTCGCGCCACGGCGACGGCTCGGGGGGCCCCGAATCGGTTCGGGAGGCGCGCGGCAGAGACCTTCCCGTCCCGCCCCGCTCCCAAATGGTCTTCCCGGACGGCGGAGAGGTCTGGTGCAGCCCGACCTCCCTCTCGATGGTCATGGCGTACTGGTCGGGGGAGACGGGAGATCCCGGCCTCGACCGGCCCGTCCCGGAGGTGGCCGAAGGGGTCTACGACTATGCCTACGAGGGTTGGGGCAACTGGCCCTTCAACACCGCCTACGCCGCGGCATCGGGCCTCGAGGCCCGCGTGAGCCGGTTCGGCTCCCTCGACGAGGCCGAGGGCTGGGTGGGGGCGGGGGTGCCGCCCGTCGCGAGCGTGGCATGGGACAACGGGAAGACCGGACAGGGGCTGGCGGGGGCGCCGCTCGCGAGGAGCGACGGTCACCTGCTCGTGATCCGGGGCTTCACCGCTTCGGGGGATGTGGTGGTCAACGACCCGGCCGCGCCGGACGATGCCGGCGCACGTAGGGTCTACGATCGCGGCGAGTTCTCCCGCGCCTGGTTCCGCAACAGGGGCTCCTCCGGCGGCATCGTTTATCTCGTGTACCCGCCGGGCCGGACCACGCCCCGGGCCTCCGCGTCCCGCGGAAGCTCTCGGGGCCCAACGTCCCTTCCGTAACCTCCGGCGTACTTTCGGTTCGGGGTGGCCTCCTGTACCATCGCCCCATGACAGGCATCTTGAGGGGCGCGCTCTCGGTCTCGGCGGCGACCGTGCTTTCGCGGGTGACGGGGTACGGGCGCGTCATGGCGCAGGCCGCCGTGCTGGGCGCCGGCGCCGTCGCCGACGCCTTCACCGTGGCCTGGCTTCTGCCCAGCCTCATCTACGAGCTCTTCCTCGGCGGGATCTTGTACTCAATCTTCATCCCCGTCCTCGTCGAGAGGATGACAAACCACGGCGAGGAGGACGCGAAGCGCCTCACGAACGCCCTGTTCACCGTCGTGCTGCCGCTGATGGCGTGTGTTGCCCTGCTCGGCATCGTCTTCGCGCGGCCCCTGGTGGTGCTGGCGACGGACTGGGGGGCGCAGAACCTCTCCGCCGCCGAAGCGGCCGAGGCCAGGGACCTCGCTACGTTCTTTTTCAGGATCTTCGCCCTGCAGATGCTCTTCTACGGCCTGAACACCATCGGGACGGGCGTGCTGCAGGCCCACCGGCACTTCTTCCTGCCGACCTTCGCCCCGGTGTTGAACAACCTCCTGATCATCGCCTCCTTCGTGGCCTACGGGGCCCTCGTCGACACGAACCGGACGGCCGCGGTATGGACGCTCGCGGTAGGCGTCTCCGTCGGCGTGGCCGTAATGGCGCTGGCGCTCGTCCCCACGATGCTGGCGCTCGGCTACAAGCCGCGCCCACAACTCGGGCACCCGGCCCTCGCGCCGACCGCGCGTCTCGCGGGGCCGATGGTCGTCCTCGTGGCGGCGTCGGTTGGGTTTCAGGCGTTCGGCACCTTCCTGGCCACGAGGTTCGGCGCCGCCGCCGACCTCACCTACGCCTTCACCATCTTCTCGCTCCCCTACGGCATCTTCGTGGTTGCCATAGCGACCGCGCTGATGCCGGATCTCTCCGAGAAGCACGCCCGCGGGGACCTCGAGGGCTACCGCTCCGCCCTCTCCTTCGGGCTGAGGACCATGTCCTTCGTCGTGATCCCGTCCATGGTCGGCATGATCGCGCTCTCCACCCCTATAGTCGGCCTTCTCTACGGCTACGGGGAGTTCGGCGCGGAGGACTCCGCGACCGTCGCCGCCCTGCTCGTGGCCTACTCGGTGGGCCTACTCGGCTACTCGGCCTACTTCCTGCTCGTCCGGGCGTTCTACGCCCGCCAGAACACGAAGACCCCGGCCGTCCTCAACGTCGCCATCTTCGCCTTCTACGCGGCCGTGGCCTACGCCCTCTCGCGAATCTTCGAGGCGGTGGGCATCGCCCTCGCCCTCTCGGCGGTCTACACGGTCCTCGCCATCCTGGGATTGTGGGCCATGCGCCGGGAGACGAAACGCCTGGAGGGTAGGCGCCTCCTCGTCTCCCTGACCAAGGCCCTCGTCGCCGGCGCCGCCATGTACGCCGTCGCCTACGGGGGCACGAGCCTGCTCGGAATGGGCTCCGGCGCCCTCGACCGGCTCGCCATCATCACCGTCGTAGGGACCGCCTCGCTCATCACGTACCTCGCCGTCGCCTACGCCCTGAAGGCCGAAGAGTTGAGCCCGGCGGTAACGCTCCTCAAGCGGCGTCTCTCCCGAGCGGGAGGGTAACCCTCCTTACCCCCGCACGCCGAGCACTTCTTGGGGCGATGCTCATGGCCGAGCACCGCCCCGGAATTCCGAATCGGCTAAGGAAGCCGAGGGGAGCAGGCGCTCCCTACTTGTGGCTCTGCGCCTTCCAGACGGCCCAGGAGACGTCCCTGATGAGGGTTTTTCCGACCTCGACGTCGTCGGGGCCGTGCTTGGAGAAGATCGCGACCACGTAAGGGCGCTCGCCCTCCTGGACGACGCCGGCGTCGTCGTAGACCTTGTAGAGCCAGCCCGTCTTGTTTGCGGCGTAGACCTCGTTGGGGAGGCCGGCCTCGAGCCAGCGGTCCGTGACGTTCTGGTACATGAGGTCGAGCATGTCCTCGCAGCTTATCTTGCTCGCGGCGTCCCCGGTTGCGACCTCCGAGAGCATCGTCGCCATGTCGCGCGGGGTGGTCTGGTTGTCGAGGGCCGTCACGATGGCACGCTCGCTCGTGATCTTGGCACGGATCAAGGTATTCTCGGCCCCGAGGTCCCTCGCGACCTCGTTGACGTACTCCGCCCCGCCGACCTTGCGGATGAGGGCGTTGGACGCGACGTTGTCGGACTGCGTCATCATCATGTACAGGTAGTCCTCGACCGTGTGGGCGACCCCGGGATCCTCCCACTGGAGCCAGCCCGCGCCCGCGGCCCAGTCCCCCTTCTCCGTCTTGAACGAGTCGCTCAGGGCCAGCTTGCCCTCATCCATCCTGCGGTAGACGGCGATCATGACGGGGATCTTCATAACCGAGGCCCCGAAGAACGGCTCGTCGGCGCGCACCCCGTACCCGAGGCCGCCCTCGGGGTCCACGACGTAGGCGCCCGCGATTCCCGCGTGGTCCTTCTCGTATCCCTCCACCGCCCGGCGGACGGGTTCGAGCCCCTCGTCGACCCTGTTCCTTTCGTCCCCGTCGACGCCCTGCGTGACGGGCTCCGGCGCGGAGAAGACGGCGGGCTCGACCTCGGGGAGCTTCCCGGGCTTGACGGGCTTTACGAGCGACCCCTCGTCGCCGCCTTCCATGGAGAGGTTCTCGGGATAAACGGACTTCACGAGGTCCTCGGGGACCCCGCCCAAGAGGACGTTTTCGTTCTCCGGATACTCGGGGTCGTCGGCCCGGATGGACCGCTCGACCGTCCACATCCCGTCATCTCCCCTCTTGGCGAAGAGGAAGTACGTCCCCTCCCCGCCCGGACCCTCCATGCGCACGGAGGCCCAGGACGGGTCCTTCTTGCTCCCGTAGACGCCCTTTACGTTCTCCGGCTTCGCGCCGGGTATCTCGGAGGCCACGACCCTGTAGGCGGCTGCCTCCGGGGAGCCCTCCTTCTGCTCGGAGACGGGCACCCGGACGGGCGCCTCCTTCTCGGGCCTGGTCGCGGGCTCCTCCTCCCTCTCGCCGGCCGGGCGCGCGACCGCCGCCTCCGGCGGAGTCTCGTCGGAGCGCGAGCCGGAGAGAAACTGCCCCACCACCGGGGAGTAACCGGAGGAGAAGACGAGAACGAACGCCGCACTTATCGCGAGCGCGAGGAGCGCTACGGGTACGCCGAGCCGGCGCAACGGGCTCCGGCGGCGCCTCTTCATGCTGAATTGCCGAGATCTCTTCATCGTTCCCCCCATCCCCCGTCGGGGTGGGGGAGAAGCTCCCCCACCCCGACGGGCCCCAAGCTAGTCCGCCCAGCCGGTCGTGTTGGTCGGGTCGGTCCAACCCGCGGTGCGCGGCGCCTCGGTCTCGTGCTTGAGCTCCTCCGGAACGGGCGGGTTATAGCTGTACGTGTCCGTGTACAGGGTGTCGTCGAAGATGACCTGCCCGTTCTCGTCGGTAACCTTCTTGGAGGTGGCCCACTCGATCCCCGTCGTCGGGCTCTCCTTGATCTTCTCGGCGCTCATGACGACCTTCTTGCCGGTAGGCTCGTTGCCGAGAATCTGGGCGGTCAGGAAGCCGTCCTCGTCCACGAACTCCCGGATGACGATGGTCCCGTCGGTCGTGTTCTTGAACTTCATGTCGAGCGGCTGCCATTCCCCGAACCAGACGGTAGCGTCGAAGCCGGGCTTTATGTAGGACAACAACGCATAGTGGGGGTGGCGCTCGGTGATCTCGAGCCCCGCGTAGTTTGCCGCCATGTACAGCGTCGAGGAGACCTGGCAGAGCCCGCCGCCCTCCTCCTGACTGATGCCTCCGTCCGTGAAGACCTTGGCGGTCTCGTAGTCCAGGCTCCCGGCCTGCTCGGTGAAGGAGAACTCCTCCCCCGGCGCGAGGGTGGTTCTGTCCACGGCCCCCGACGCCATCCGGAGGTTCGCCTGACGGCCCTCGTCCGGGTCCCAGGCGTAATCCGTCTTGTACTCGCCGAGAAGCTTCGTCGGCGCGCTCGTCCGGGCCTCCTCGGTGGAGACCGCGGGCTCCTTGCGCTCCTCCGCCAGCGCGACCTCGCCGCTCAAACCTTCGAGGGAACGGCCCAGGTTCCCCAAGGTCGCCTCGACGTCCACGACGCGGCCCGCAGCGGCCTCCTCGACCTCTACCTCACCGCCCTCGTTCACGACCGGGGCGGCGTCCTTGGGCTCCGTGTTCAGATCGGCCGCCACCCCTTCGAGGGCCTTGCGGGCGGCGGCCTCGTCGTAGGTCGCCGCCGCCGTCACGCCGACGCCACCGCCGAGGTAGGAGCCGACGAAATCGGAGAGGCGTTGGAAGATGCCACCCCGACGGCCGACGGAGTAGGCCTCCTCGACCGCGGAGCCGGCGTCGACCTGCACCCCGAGTTCTTCCCCGGTAAAGGTCGCCGCGCCGTCTCCGAGCTCGATCTCCTCGAGCTTCCCGGAGACGTGGCGGGTCAGGGCCTCGCCGGCCTCGCCCTTCGTCATGCCGCCGAGGTCCACCTCGCCGGAATGGACCCCGCGGCGGATCGTGTCGCCGTGCACCACCGAGTAATCCACGAAGATCCCCCCGACGAGGAGGGCGCCGGCGGCCAGAGCCACGGCGGCCAGGCGCCGGCGCCGCCAGCGCGCGCGCCGATCTTTGTCGACCTCCTTCGAGCGATCGCGACGATGTCTGCGGGGCTCGATAGGCCCGGCCGTTCTGTTAAGCTCTTTCAAAGTATCCGCCCCTCCCGCGGTATAAATTCGCAGAGTCCGTGTTTCGGACGGCGAAATGCTGTTGCAATTATGTATGCGAGTCGCCCATCCTTCAACCTCGCGGGAACAATTCACGGCCTTCGGAAGGCTCTCACCTTTCCATTGCTTAATCGTCCCCTACCGATTCGGGCCGCAACGTCCAGCGACGGCGCGACGCGACGAAGGGCTGTTGCGGGGGGTACGTTCGCGGGCGCCTTCTGAGAGAGGCACCCGCTTCCGGGCAGTTCGGAGGTCTGGAGGACTTACCGGACGAGCCCTCCACGAAGACGCAAGGGACTCGCGGGGACCAGGCACGAACGGGACCGTGGGGGCTCCGGTCGTCGCCTTGGAGGAGTTTGTGGGGAGCGAGCGCTGCCGTAGGGGACTGCGTCGGAGGTGCAGCTTCGGCGCTACGCCTGCTTCAGGCGGACATCCGACGGCGGCCGCCGAGGCGCTCAGGCTTCGAAGCGGATCCTCACCCCGGCCAAGACCCTCGCTATCGCCTCCACGAGTTTCTCCAGGGCGTCGGGGCGCGAAGAGTCCACGCAGCCGTCCGCGCCGGAGAGGGCGTAGTGCGTCCTGGCGGCCTCCTCCGGATCCTCCGGCGTCCCCTCGAATTCGTCGCCGAAAAGGACGACTAGCGGGGCTTCGGGCAAGCCTTTCAGGTC
>JADDPR010000108.1 GCA_016781775.1 Rubrobacter sp.
CCGAGCGTGGGTTGGCAGATAACAGATAAGTTGGCTAGAAAGCCGGAGCACAGGGTCGGAGTCGACGAAAAACGAGGAAGGATGTCTGAGAACGGAATGGACAGCGGGAGGGGAGGCTGTGCCCGGTGCGAGAGGCTACCGGAGAAACTCCTCGGGCCAGGTAGATTACACCTGTGGCTGCCTCTCGGCCACACGTTGAGCAAGACGTACGATCACCTCAGCTCCAACGGGTGGCGCTGCGAGAAGACGAAGGACCCCGCGATCGTGGTGCGGATTGAGGAGGCCCGTCTCAGCGACCTGTTCGCCGCGCTCTCCGAGGCGCTGACGAGCAGGGAGATGGACGACACCCGCGCCCTCTTCAAGCCCTACCCGGACGAGCTCGCGATCAGCGATATCCCGAGGGCCCGGTCCTTGAGCCAGCTCTCCTCGCTCGGACGCTCGAGTTGGCTGCTCGACATGCTCTCCGAGGGGCGTTTGACGAGCTTCTTCCAGCCCATAGTGCGGGCGGCGGCTCCTTCCGAGGTCTTCGCCCAGGAGTGCCTGTTGAGGGGGATAGACAGGAAGGGCAACTTCGTTCCGCCCGGTCGCATCTTCGGTGCGGCTAAGGCGAGCGACCTGCTCTTCCAGACCGACCTTGCGGCGCGCCTCACCGCGATCCGCGATGCTTTGCGCCACGGGGTCGACAGCAACCTCTTCGTCAACTTCACCTCGACCTCCGTCTACGACCCCGTGTTCTGCCTGCGCTCCACCGTCCAGGCCATCGAGCGGTCCGGCATGCCGAACGGCAACGTCGTCTTCGAGGTCACCGAGACCGAGGAGGTCGCCGACACCGAGCACCTCAAGAACGTCGTCGACTACTACCGGGAGAAGGGGTTCAAGGTCGCCCTCGACGACATGGGGAGCGGGTACTCGTCGCTCAACCTGATCCACCGCCTCCGCCCCGACTTCATGAAGCTGGATATGCAGCTTATCCGCGGGGTGGACCAGGATCCCTACAAGGCGGTAGTCGCCAGCAAGATCCTGGAGATGGCCCAGGGACTTGGCGTGGAGACGATCGTGGAGGGCGTCGAGACCGAGGAGGAGCTGGCGTGGGCGCGGGAACGCGGCGCTACCTTCGTGCAGGGCTTCCTTATCGCGAAGCCCGCGAGCCCGCCCCCCACGGACCTCGCCGTCCCGTCGCTGCGCTAACTCGGGGCGACGCCTGAGCCCAGCGTAGGGCGTTGAAGCTCCGCCTCCGCGCGATGATAAACAGGCGTCGGCACGAACCTATCGAGCACAGGGAGAGAGCAGTACGCAGAGCCGCGATCATGATGCCGGTCGTGAGGGCTTTGATCTTCGCCCTTACCGCGGCCCAGCCATAGCGGCTGCGGGCTGGGGCCCGGCAAGGCCAAGGTCGTCGTGCGCCAAAAGAGCAAGATTATCAAGACCAGCAGCTTCTCCGCCAAGGGGCACGCGAAGCACGGCCACGCGACCGGCGCTTGCGCGACTACGACGCCCGCCCCGGGTGGCGAGACGACGTCTCCCGGGGAGACCGCCGCCGCTTGACAGAAGGGGATTCTCGGTCGGGTCCCCACCGTAGGGGCCCGGCTTTTCCTTTGCTCGTGGGCCGAGGCGTTAAAGCGAAATCGCGCAGCGTCCGATAACTGCCGCAGGGGCCCGAACCACCCTATTTCCTCTTCCCAATACCCTCCGGGCCCCTTCTATTATCGCGGTCGGGGACTACTTCGTTCTGCCGCCTGCGCGTGGCTATATAATGTGTCTAACTGTAGGGTAGATAGGAGTTGGGGAACGGTGGCCCCGTGTGGGTTTCGGTTGACGGAAGAGAAAGGGCGAGGATTTTGACCGACAGGGCGCAAGCAACGGAGAATGGCAAGGCGCAGGCTGCTCAAGGGGCCGATAGCCTTACCATCAAGGACAATCGCACCGGCAAGAGCTACGACGTGGAGGTCAAGGACGGCACGGTGCGGGCCA
>JADDPR010000546.1 GCA_016781775.1 Rubrobacter sp.
CCAGTTCGAGTCCTTGACGTCTCCTTCGGGCTTCTGCGCCTGGTGCCTATGAACGTAACTGACGACCCTTCTCATGTGATCTACGTCGTCCTCGGTGTAATCGTCCTTGTCCTTACCGAGGATCTCGACGATCCTGCGCCCGGACTCGTGGCCCAGGGACTCGCCGCCGTCCTTCTGCCCTACTTTCTGAGACTCGTCGGTCTGGAGCCAGTTCTCGAGCTCTTTGGCGCCCATGTTGACCGCCTCGTTGAACTCCCCTATTACCTGTTCGTTGCTTTTGGCCACCTTCGTCCTCTCCCTAGGCTTTGCTCAGGGAGTCGGGCTTGTGAGCGGCGCGCTTGCCGCTCTTCTCGCTCTCGACGACGTAGCGCGGGTCGTCGTCGGAGGCGGCCACGGATTGGCCGTTCACCTCGGTGCGGGAGGTGAGCTTCTCCACCACCTTCCCCTGCGTCTTCCCCTGCGGGGTGTTCCACTCGACCCGATCCCCCGGTTTGAAGTCGTCGGCCATCCCGTCTCCTCTCGTCGTCCTCGCCAGGGCCGTAGCCTAAGCTGTATGGAAGCATGAAACGGCCTCGATCTTACCCGAGAAGGCGCAGGCTTAAATAAAGGCTCTTACAATCCTCGTTCAGACGGATGCGGTGCGGAACAGCCGGACAAAGGGACCGGCGGCCAGCACGGCGAGGGAGGCCGCGAGGCAGAGGAGGGGCGAGGGCCTCGCGCCACCGGTATCGGGGAGTACCGCCTCGTCCGGGCCCGTCGCGGCGTCGGCGGCCTCGCTGGTGCGGGTAGCGAGCTCTCCGTCGGCCTCGTTTATGGTGCCGTCCTCGTTGATGTCCTCGCCGTTCGCGGGGTCGTTGGCGGAAGAGTAGGAGGCCTCTATGACCAGTCCGTCCTCGGCCACCTCCGAGCCCTCGTCAAGCACGAAGCTCGAGAGCTCGGTGCCGCGGCTCCGCACGACCCTGTAATCGAAGGGCTCCCCGGCGGGGAGCGGTATCTCGGCCGTGTTGATGGCGTCGGGACGGCATTCGCTGTAGCCGGCCTCCTCGACGACGGTCGCGTCCGTGGTGCAGATTACCCCGCCGTCGCTCGTGGAGCTCTCTACGTAGAAGGAGTAATCCTCGGGCACCTCGCCCTCGATCGAGAGCTTGAAGACCACATTGGCCTCCCCGGCCGCTCCGTCCACCGGGGCTACCTCGCCGACCTCGAGCAGCGCGGGCCCGCCCTCGACCTCGCCGCCCGCGTAGCCAGGGACCGGAGCGCCGTAGATCGTGACCTCCTCGCCGACGTAGGCGTCGAGGTCGACGTTCTCGCTCGTGAGGGCGTAGGGCGTGCCGGACTCCTCGTCCGTGATGGCGTGGGTGCCGTACATGTACGTCGTTATCTCGGGTTTTTCGACGACGCCCGTCGCGGAGATCGGGCCGGCGGTCGCGGCGCCATCGTCGCCGAACGAGGCGGTGGCCGAGAAGGTCCGATCTCCCTCGATGGCCGTGCGGCCGAAGTCCCGGATGATGGTCTCCGGCGCGCCGGGTGAGGCGGCGCCGTCGTCGCCGTAGCGCACGCCCTTACCCTGCAAGATAAGGACCCCATCCCGCTCGCCCGGGACGTACTCGATGCTGCCGGTGTAGACGCCGTTGCCGTCCGGGTCGGTGAGCTGCTCCCGCACGTCGCGCATCCCCGACCCAACCTGCCCGAAGAAGGTCGCGTCAGCGGGCGGGTGGCCCTCGACCGTGAGCTCGAAGTCGAGGATGACGGGCACGGCCTGGGTGGTCTCCGGCTGCGTGGCCTCGCCCTCGCCCGTCTGGGCGAGGGCCGGAACCGCGAGGGCCAGCGTCACCGCCACCACGAATAAGATCAACCTCTTCACAACAGCCCCTCCTCTAGAGCCTTGATACTCCCGGCGTGCACCGCGAGGGCCACGCGCGAGAAACCAGCCACGGTCCGCCCTGATTCTA
>JADDPR010000087.1 GCA_016781775.1 Rubrobacter sp.
GCTCGGCAGGACTCGAACCTGCGACCTTCTGATTCGTAGTCAGACGCTCTATCCGACTGAGCTACGAGCGCGTATATGTGAGCACGATTTGAACCGTGTCGTCATGATGATACCGCCGGAGGCGGGTTTACTCAAGGCGCCCATGGTTCTTGCGGGTATACTTGCTGGCAGGTTAGAGGACGTAAGTGGGGTGATGGGGCGCGGTGAGTGCGGCCATTTTGCTTGTTATAGGTGACGACGAGGAGCGGATGCGCCTGAGGAGGGCGCTCTCGGGGGAGGGGTGGCGTGTGATCCCGGCCGGCACCGGGAGCCAGGCGCGTCAGATGGCCGAGCGTCAGGGATTCGAGGTCGCGGTGGTGGACAACCGGCTGCCCGACGAGCGGGGCTTTCAGTTGATCAGCAAGGTGCAGAAGCCCGGCGTCTACACGGTTGCGCTCCTTCGTGACGAGGACACGATGGACCGCATCATCGGGATCGAGCTGGGTGCTGACTACTATATGCGCTCGCCGGTTAATCCCCGCGAGCTCGTGGCGAGGGTAAAGCAGATTCTCCGCCGCAGGGACGGGCAGGGCAAAGACGACGCTCCGGGTCGGCTGTACGTCGGCGACCTCGAGATAGATCCCGACCTCGTCGAGGTGAAGAAGGATGGGCAGCCTGTCAAGCTCTCCCCGCGCGAGTTCAAGCTGCTCTACACCCTTGCCAAGAGCCCGGGGCGCGTCTTTCCGAGGGGGAGCCTGCTGCGTCAGGTCTGGGGCGAGGACGAGTACATAGAAGAGCGCACCGTCAACGTCTACGTTCAGCGCCTCAGGACGAAGCTGGGGGACAACACCGACAAGCCCAAGCTTATAGAGACCGTCCGCGGCTTCGGTTACCGGCTCGTGAGGCCGCCCGGATCCTGAGAACGGGCGGCCTCACGAGCCCGCTAGGAGGAGTTGGGGTTTCGTCGGATCAAGGCCCCTCCCCTGATGGTCTCGCCGGGTCTCACGTCGTAGCCGTGCCCGACGATGCAGTCCTCGAGGTACGCCCCGTCCCCGACCGACGCTCCGGGTAGGAGGATGCTGCTCTTGATGGTGGCGTTCGGGCGCACCCAGCAGTCCGTCCCGACTGTTACGTCCCCGGCGAGGGTGACGCCACGTCCGACCACGGCGTCCCTGCCCACCACCACGTAGCCCGAGAGGTTCGCGCCCGGGTGGATCTGGGCGTTCTCCCCGACCCACACCGTCTCGTCCCGCTTCTCGCCCGGCACCCTGACCCGTACCCTTCCCGAGAGCACGTCGAACTGGGCCCTGCGGTAGGCCTCCAGCGTTCCGATGTCCGACCAGTAGAAGTTCCCCTGGTACCCGACGAACTTCTCCCCGGCCTCCAGAAGACGCGGAAAGACGTCCTTGGCGAAGTCGAAGAAGGTGCTCTCGGGGACGTACGAGAGGGCCTCGGGCTCGAGCACGTAGATGCCGGTGTTCGCCAGGGTGCTTATGGCTTCGCCGGGGTCCGGCTTCTCCTGGAACCCCAGGATGTTGCCGCCGCCGTCGAGCTCCACCACCCCGAACTCGGAGGTGTCGTAGACGCGCCGGAGGGCGAGGGTCGCCAGAGCCCCGTTCTTCTTGTGGAACGCCATAAGCTCCGTCAGGTCCACGTCCGTCAGGGCGTCGCCCGAGACCACCACGAAGGTCTCGTCGAAGCGGTCCGTGAGCCGTTTGACGCCGCCGGCCGTTCCCAGCAGCTCGTCCTCGTGCGAGAGGAACACCGTCATGCCGCCCACGCGGTGCTCCTCGCCGTAGGCGGCAAGGAGGGCGTCGGCCAGGTAGTGGACGTTGGCGTGGGCCTCCGAGACGCCGTGCCCAGCTAGTAGCTCGAAGATGTGTTGAATGATCGGGGTGTCCACCACCGGGGCCATCGGCTTGGGCACCTCGCCGGTGAGGGGGAAGAGCCGGGTCCCCTTCCCGGCCGCGAGCACCATCGCCTTCAAGAAAGGACCACCCACATCCCCTGCAAAGATCCCACGTGTGCCATATATTCTCTTCGGTGCACGCCCGGACTTTACACGAACTGTTCCCCTCGGCCAAGCTCGACGAGCCGCTGAGGCGCTACACGGCCTGGAAGATAGGCGGCCCCGCCGATGCTCTACTCGAGCCCAGGAGCGCCGAGGAGGCCATCGAGGCCGTCCGCAAGGCCCACGAGCACGGCATCCCCGTCACGGTCCTGGGCGGCGGGACGAACGTTCTCGTCCTCGACGGCGGTATCCGGGGGCTCACGATCCGCCTCGCCCGCTCCCTCGTGAACGTCGAGATCGAGGGGAACGGCGTTGTGGCCGACGCCGGCGTCCTCTACCCGTCCCTCGCGAACGCGACGGCCGCGAAGGGCCTCGAAGGCTTGGAGTTCGCGACCGGCATCCCGGGGACGGTCGGCGGCGCCGTGTACATGAACGCTGGGGCCTACGGCGGCGAGACGCGGGAGGTCCTCGAGTGGGCCGACGTCTACAGGCCCGATGGTCCCGACGGCGGCGAGGTCGTTCGGATGGCGAACGCCGATCTCGGGTTTCGCTACCGCGGGAGCGTCCTGCACGAGCACCCCGATTGGATCGTCCTGCGCGCCGGTTACGGGCTCGTCCCCGGTGATGCGGAGGAGTTGAAAGCCCGCATAAAGACCTTTCGCAAGCAGCGCATGACCGGCTCCCCCAACAAGCCGAGCTGCGGCTCGACCTTCAAGCGTCCCGGGAACGACTACCCCGGCCGCGTCATAGAAGCCGCGGGTCTCAAGGGCACGAGGATCGGCCAGCTCGAGGTCTCCCCGGACCACGCCAACTACTTCGTCAACCACGGCGGCGGCACCGCGCAAGATGCCCTCGCCCTGATCGATCTGGCACAGCAGACCGTTCGCGAGAAGCTCGGCGTGGACCTCGAGCCCGAGGTCAGGATCTTCGGGGAGCCGTAGCGTTCGATGGAGGCCGTGCGGACCGTCGCGGGAGGATGAACATCGCGAGCGAGAAGCTCGATTTCTTTATCTTTTACGGTCAACTGATTGTCTCCGATGAGGCTTCCGCGCATGCCCTTCAAGACTGGATCGAGCGGGACGTCGAGCAAGGTTTCTCCTGAAAGCCCAGCTCCGTCGCCTTCGGCACTGTCGGGGACGTCGGCGATCTGGGGGTGGAGGAACGGGTAGCAGACGAGTTCGAGGTGCTGCCGGATGCGGTGCTCGCCGTCGTCGTTCCGATCCCCGTATCTGCGCCGGGCCGCGTGGTGCTCTCGGATTGCGCGAACGAGGCGACTATCAGGGTGCCACCGGAGGAGTATGCGCTGCTCCTCGAGATCGGGCACATAAGCCGCCAAGGGGGTGAGGAAGCGGAAGGGTGTCGCCTGACGTTCCTACCGCGCCGGGATGCGTACCCCGAGGTACTCGGATTCGCCGGGTAAGCATTACCGCGAGTCTTGCGGCTCGAGATCGCTAGCCCGTAGCTTGCTGTCCTTCGCCGACCGCCTTGGGTCCGCCGCCCGAGCGGCGGAACAGCTCGGGGATGTCGCCGAGGTCGGTGTGGCGGTCGCAGACGTCGAGAAGGGCCTGGGAGGTGCATTGGGTGGCGCTGATCGCCTCGACCCGCAGCCCCTTCTCGCTCTGGAGGTAGTCGACGGCCTCCACGTAGTCGCCGTCGCCGGAGACGAGTACGTAGGCGTCGGCGTGGTCAGCGAGGCGCATCATGTCCACGACGATGCCCATATCCCAGTCGCCCTTGTGGGTGACGGTCTTCTCGCCCTCGGGGGTGACGCTCTCGTGGACCGTCAGAGGCTTGGAGCGGACCTTGTAGCCGAACCTGTTGAGGTTGTAGACGAAGGAGCGTGCGCCCGAGCCGGGCATCTCCTCCGTGTCTTGCTTCTCCACGATGTAGAACGTGGCGCGCAGGAGCTCCCGGCCGGCGACGGCCGCCTCCAGGAGGACGCCGTAATCGAGGACGCCCCTGTAGTAGCTCTTTATGGAATGGTAGAGATTCGCGCCGTCCACGAAGACCGCGACCCTACCCACAGCGTTTCTGGACCTCTCCACGTCTCCCACGGCGCCGAATGGTAGCAGAAAAAGCGCCGAACCGGGGCGCTCCCGCAGGGGTGGTGCTGTGGTATGCTCGTGCGTCGAACGGGCGGCCCGAACGTCGCCCCCGGAAGCAGCTTGCGATCACTCAGAAGAGGCAAGGCGAGGGCGATAGATGGACTTCAAGGTCAGCATAGACGAGCACGCCGACGCGTACTCCATAGTCGTCGTGCACGGCGAGGTCGACCTGCACACGGCCCCTAAGGTCCAGTACGCTATCGAGCGGGGCGCTGAGGGGGTAAAGACGGTCGTCGTGGATATGGCGGGCGTGGGTTTTATGGACTCGACGGCCCTCTCCACGCTCATGCGCGCCAAAGAGAAGCTCGAAAAGGACGGCACGGTCCTCAGGCTCACCGCCCCCTCCGACGCCGTCCAACGCATCTTCGACGTCACCGGCTTCGGGGACTACTTCGAGATCTACCCCTCCCGCGAAGAAGCCATCCCGAAGTAGCACGGACGACCGGAGAAGACTCGCCCTCACCAAACCCATGCCCGCGAAGGTAACCCCCTCGTAAAAACGAGACGCCGGAAGGGCTCGCGAAGATGCCCATAAGTGGGCGCTCCCGGGAGTCGGATCCTCCGCGTCCGCCACGACGATACCTGGGGTGTTGGCCTTCTAGGTTCGGGCTCCTTCCGGTCTGACCTCTCGGATGTCGCGTAATAGAATCGGGGGACGATGATGACGGAGGCAAAGAAAATCGGCGTGCCCGAACCCCTGACACGGCTCGGTAAGGCGTTTGCCGAGAAGGGTTACGAGCTGTATCTCGTCGGCGGGTACGTCCGGGACGTGCTGCTCGTGGGGGAGAGCCAAGAGGACAAAAAGAAGAAGGACGTCGACGCGACGACCGGGGCTCGCCCGCGGGAGATCAAGGGCATCCTGAGGCCGATCGCCGAGCACCTGTGGACGATGGGGGAGCGGTTCGGCACGATCGGGGCGAAGGTCGGCCCCTACGACGTCGAGGTCACGACCTACCGAAGCGATCTGTACACCGAAGGGAGCCGCCACCCGGAGGTGACGTTCGGCGAGAGCCTCGTGGACGATCTGGCGCGGCGGGACTTCACCATCAACGCGATCGCCGCGAGCGCCGACACCGGGGAGCTCTACGATCCCTTCGGCGGCAGGCAGGACCTCTCCCTGGGCGTCATCCGGGCCGTTGGGGAGCCCCTGGACCGGATGCGCGACGATCCTTTGCGGATGCTCAGGGCGGTCCGCTTCGAGACGACGCTGACGACCCCTGAAAATCCGTTCGCGATCACCTCCGAGCTCGAGGCGGCCATTCGGGAGAACGCCCACTGGCTCGAGAGCATAAGCGCCGAGCGCATCCGGGAGGAGTTCGAGAAGATCCTCGTCAGCGAGAACGTCGCCAAGGGCCTGCGCACGCTCGTCCGGCTCGGCTTGATGCCGTACATCGTCCCCGAGTTTATGGAGACGCTCGCCGTGGAGCAGGACACCGAGTTCCACCACAAGGACGTCTTCGAGCATACCCTCATAGTCACGCAGAACGTCGAGGCAGGCCCGATCTTGAGGAAGGCCGCCTTTTTCCACGACATCGGCAAGCCACGGACGCTCGTCTACGAGCACCGCTGCACCTACTGCGGCCACAAGAGCACGCAGAAGACGGCCGGCGAGGGCGAGTGCGAGCGCTGCGGCGGGCGGACGCTGCCGAAGAAGATCCACTTCTACGGCCACGAGAACGTCGGTGCCCACATCGCGAAGAAGGCGATGAAGCGCCTCGCCTACCCCAAGGACGACGCCGACGCCGTCGCCCACCTCGTCTCCAACCACATGCGCCCGATGGGCTACGCCGTCGGCCGCGACCCGTGGAGCGACTCCGCCGTCCGGCGCTTCGTCCGCGACACGTACCTCGAGCGCGGCGGGCGGGTGCTCGCCGACGTGGACATGCTCCTCAAGCTCGCCCGCGCCGACATCACCGGCAGCGCCCCGAGGCGGCGGCGCATCGCCGAGGAGTCCTGGCGCAGCCTCAAGGACCGCGTTGACGAGGTGCGCGCCGAGGACGCCATCGAGAAGCTCGAAAGCCCCCTGGACGGCAACCAGCTTATGCAACTCTTCGGGCGGGGACCCGGACGCTGGATCAAGCCGATAAAGGACTACCTCGAGAACGAAGTAGTCGAGGGCCGCCTCGGTAAGGACGACACCGAAGGGGCCACCGATCTCGCCAGATTCTACGCCCAGGAGCACGACCTCTTCGAGGAGGGATAGACCGTGGAACAGTTCGATCCTCTGACGACCACAACCTGGCTGGCCGAACACCTCCAAGATCCGGATCTTCGCATAGTCGACATCCGCGGATACGTAAAGAAAAAGGACCTCGGGGACGGCCGCCAGGAGGCCGAGTACACGGGTGCCCGCGACGAGTACGAAGACTCCCACATCCCGGGCGCCGTCTACGTCGACTGGACAAGCGACATCACGGACCCCGACGACCCCGTCCCCGCGCAACTGGCCCCGCCCGAGCGCTTCGCCGCCCTCATGGGCGCCCTCGGCGTAGGCGACAGCACGCGCGTAGTCGTCTACGACCACGCGGGCACCCAGTTCGCAACCCGCCTGTGGTGGGCCCTCACCTTCTACGGCCACGACCGCGTCTCCGTCCTCGACGGCGGCTGGAAGAAGTGGACCGCCGAAGGCCGCCCGACCACATCCGAAGTCCCCGCGCCCGAGCCCGCCACCTTCACCCCGCGCCCCCGCTCCGAATGGCGTGCCACCGCCGAAGAGGTTCTTGCCGCGGGCGAAAACGGCGCCGCCTTCGTCCTCGACGCTCGCGACGCGGGCCAGTACACCGGCGCGATAACACGCGGCGCGGGCCGCCCGGGGCGCGTCCCCGGAGCCGCGCACCTGCACGCCGACACCCTCTTCGAGGAGGGCGGCACCTTCCGCTCGAAGGAGGAGCTGGAGCAGAAGCTCCGCGAGGCCGGGGTACCCGAGGACAGGGACGAGCCCGTCGTCGCTTACTGCAACGGCGGGGTCGCGGCGACCGTACCGCTCTTCGCCATGCACCGGCTTGGTTACAAGAACCTCGCCAACTACGACGGCTCGTGGAACGAGTGGGGCACAAGGGAGGACTTGCCGGCCGAGAAGTAAGGGGCCATCCACGACAGTTGCGCCACCACCGTGCAGGGTATGATGAGGGGCGTGAGCAAGATGCCGAGAAAAGGAATTGTTTCACGGGATCCGGACGTGGTGAGCGGCGCTCTCGTCTTCACCGGAACGCGGGTGCCCGCGAAGAACCTCGTGGACTACCTAAAGGCCGGGCACGACCTGGACGACTTCCTCGATGATTTCCCGGGTGTGAGTCGCGAGCAGGCCGAGGGCTATTTGGAGTTAACGCTGGAAGCCGTGGAGGAGCTTCGCTCTGCGCGTGCTCCTCGATGAGAACTTGCCTCGTAAGCTGACCCGGCTCTTTGGCCTCGACATGGAGGTCGTTACGGTCCGCGAGCATGGTTGGAGTTCGAAGAAGAACGGAGAGCTTCTCGCTGCAGCGAGCGGGGAATTTGACGTTTGCCTTACCGCCGACCGTGGCATCCCCAATCAACAGAACCTTGCACGCTACGGTATAGCCGTGCTCATCCTCGAAGCTAGAAGCAATACGTTGGAGGACCTGGCGCCACTCGTCTCCAAAACGGTTCGAGCTCTACGGTCGGCCTAACAGGGAGAGGCCGTACGCATCACGCTATAAGGGCGCCTCATAATTTAAATGGGCGTAAAGCTTTACTTGAAACGTTGCCTGTCGCAACGACGAGACGATCGCGACCTGCCACTTGCCTGCA
>JADDPR010000400.1 GCA_016781775.1 Rubrobacter sp.
GGAGGGAAGCGACGGTTCGTTGTCGGCTGTTTTGCCCTCCGGTATAAAGGCCGGGAGTACGAATCACGGCTCGCGTATGGGGCGTCGTCTGCCGTCGGCGGACGCGTCTTTGGGCCAAACCACAAGTTTCTAGAATACGTATCGACGACACAGGCAGGGGGGATGGCAGATGCGCGAAGGTCGGGAGATAAGGGAACCTCACGGGTCCGGCGAGCGACGTCGGCGCGGGGTGTTTCTGCTGCGGCGCGTGGGCGCCGTCCTCGCGCTGCTTGCTTTGATGGTCTTGGTCGCCCCGCAGGCGTACCAGGCCCTCGTCGGGCCGAACTCGGGGACGCAGGCGTCCGCGCCCGAGGAGAAGGAGACCGAGACCCTCGGCGCGGAGGAACCCGGGGCCGACCCGCCTCCTCCGGCCGAAACCACGCAGGAGCCCACCGCCGAGCCTGCACCCGAGAATCGGGCGGAGAAGGAGACGGCCGCAAAGCCCTCTGAGGATGCCCCGAAGGACGAGGAGCGTGCGCCTGAGGAGCCGGCTCCGGCGGAGCCCGCGGTGCCCGAAATGGAAGAGCCCGCTGCCGCCGTCGTCGCCGTCGAGCAGCAGTACGCTTCCGAGGCGCAGTACGCCGTGGATCCGGCCGCATCCGCCGCGCAGTACGCGGCGACGGAGCAGTACCCCGTCGTCGACACGTACGCGGCGACGGAGCAGTACGTCCCCGCGGACGCAGGCCTGCCCGTCCTGCCCGACCCGGTTGGTTCCGCAGCTGCCGAGGTACAGGGAGCGGTCGAGAATGTGCCGGTGACCCCGAACCTGGTCCCCGCGCCGGAGTTCGTCCTGCCCGAGCCCGTGGTGTCCGTGCAACAGTATGCGCAGCCCGTTGCACCGGCCGTACTACCTGCCGCCGCTCCCGCCGCACAGCTTATCCAGGCGCCTCCTGCGATCGAAGCTAGCGAGCCTATCGCCGCAGCAGGAAACACCGCGGTCCAGAACCAGTACGCTGGTGGCGGGGGCGGGACCGCTTTCGCCGAAGCTTCGGTCAGCAGCGAGGCCGGAGAGACCGGAACCAGCGAGCAGAGCTTCTCCGATACTTACGGGACCGCCAGCGCCAGCACGCAGTCCTTCAGCAGCGAGGGGAGCTAAGGGAAAGAGCCGTCCGCCCGGCGCCCCCGAGAGACGTCTCTCGGGGGCGCCGGGCCATTTCGCTTCGAACTCGACGCCTCTGCCTCCCGGCACCCTGAGGTACAGGGCCGTTATGACGGGGCAGCTTCTACAATGATCTCTTGTGAGAGGCTCTAGTTTCTCTGCGGGTGTCGGTCGGACCGTCCGGCGTTACGGCATGGATCTATCTCGTCCCCTGATAATGGTTTCGGGCGGGCCGGATTCGGTGGCGCTGCTGCGCGTGGTCGTAGAGCTCGGCGGCCATCCCGTTGTCCTGCACGTGGATTACGGTCTGCGGGGCGAGGAGTCCCGGGGGGACGTGGAGTTTGTCCAGGGGCTCTGCGGGAGGATGGGGCTTGTGTGCGAAGTCGAAAGCTTCGAACTCGAGGGCTCCAACCTTCAGGAGGAGGCGCGGCGGGGCCGTTACCGGCTCGCGGAAGACCTCGCTACCGAGCGGAATCTCTCCGCCATCGTCACGGGACATACCGCCGACGACGTGGCCGAGACGGTGCTTATGAACTTGGCGCGCGGGGCGGGGACGCGGGGGCTCTCGGGGATACCGCCGGTCCGGGGACGCCTGGCCCGGCCCCTTATCGAGAGGCGGCGGGCGGAGGTGCTCCGTTACCTCGAAGACCTGGGCCAGCCCTTCCGGACGGACTCCACGAACCTTTTGCCGAAGTACGCCCGCAACCGCATCCGGCTGGAGGTCCTGCCGGTGCTGGAAGAGCTCTACCCGGGAGCAGGGGGGAACGTGGCGCGAGCGGCCGGCCTCCTGCGTGAGGATCTAGCGGCGCTCGAGGGCATGGCTCGCGGGGTGCTACGCCGACGCGAAGGGGAGATATTCGTTCCGGTGGGCAAGCTACAGGAGATGCCGCTTGCGCTCCGCAGGCACGTCGTGCGGGAGGCCTACTCCGCACTGCTTCCCGGAGTTTCTCCCTCAGACTCGGACGCCGTCGAGGGCGTCCTGCAACTCGCCGTCCGGGGTGGAGGGACGGGAGAACTACATCTGCCGGGCGGCATTGTGGCCGTTGCCCGTTCCGGCGAGGAGCTGGCGTTCCGTCGCGTGCAAGACTTCGTCGCCCCCGGGGAGGAGGCTCTTCTGCCGGGTGTGCATGAGTTCGGGCGTTGGGCGATCGGTGTGTCGGAGGTGCCGGAGTTCGACGCACGGCAGGCCTCCCGTCCGGAGGTCGCGTATCTGGACGCCTCCCCGGGGCCGTATCGGGTGCGGATCGTGCACGAGGGGGATACTATTCGCCCGTTGGGCCTCGGGGGCACCAAGAAGGTCTACAAGGCGTTAAAGGACCGCAAGGTGCCGAAGGACCTCAGGCAGCGCATGCCGGTGGTCGTGGATCGGCGCGGGGAGGTCGCCTGGATCCCCCTGGGGGAGCTCGACGAGGGACACAAGGTTGGCGGGGAGACGGAGCAGATGATCCGGCTGGAGGTGCTACGCAGCGCGTGGAGATGAAGAGCATGATGGGTGACGTCGCCGAGGTTCTCGTGCCTTCGGTCGAGATCCAGGAGAAAGTCGCCGAGATGGGGGAGCGCATTACCCAGGACTACGGGGGCGAGAGGCTCTTGCTCGTCGGCGTCCTGCGCGGGGCGGTCGTGGTCATGGGAGACCTGATGCGCAACATAGACCTGCCCTGCGAGATCGACTTTATGGACATAAGCTCCTATGGTTCGGGGACCTCTTCGAGCGGGGTGGTACGCATCCTCAAGGACCTCGAAGAGGACATAAGCGGCCGTCACGTCCTCGTCGTCGAGGACATCATCGACACCGGCCTCACGCTCTCTTACCTCCTGCGTTCCCTCCGGGCGCGCAAGCCCGCCTCCCTGGAGATCTGCGCCCTGCTCTCCAAGCCCTCGCGCCGCAGGGTGGAGCTCGACGTGAAGTACCTCGGCTTTGAGGTACCGGACGAGTTCGTCGTGGGCTACGGGTTGGACTACGCCGGGGCGTACCGTAATCTCCCCGACATCTGCATCTTGAAGGAGGAGATCTTCGCCGGCACGGGCTCGTAAAGCCTCGTGCCGATGCCCCGCGTCGACGTCCGTGGAACATGCAACAGGCTTGCTTTGGCGGGAGGGGTAGTATAATCTCCTCGGTTTTCAAATCTTAGGAGAGGTAAAAAGAGTTGGGCAGATTCTTAAGAAGTGGCGGGCTGTACTTCGTTATCCTTGTCATCTTCGCGATAGTCCTGGTCAGGCTCATCAGCACTGGCAGCCCCGATGCTACGGAGTTGACCTCCGAGGAGTTCGAGCAGCACGTGGCCGACCGCTCGTTCGTCCTCGACGACGAGCAGAACCCCCTGACGGTAAAGGATGAGGATCAGACCGTCACCGGCGTTCTTGACACGCCGGGTCCGGGTGAGAACGACAAGTTCGAGTTCCCCTACGCCGAGGACTACGACATAGCTAGAACCCTCGGCGACGCGAACATCGCGTACACGACCGACCCGCAGAACACCGGGTTCTGGCTCGGCCTGTTGGGCACCATCGGTCCCCTCCTTATCTTCTTGCTTCTCTTCCTGTTCCTCATGAGCTCGATGCAGGGCGGCGGCAACAGGGTGATGAGCTTCGGCAAGAGCCGTGCTCGTAGGATGACGAAGGACTCCCCGAAGGTCACCTTCGCCGACGTCGCGGGGGCGGACGAGGCCGTGCAGGAGCTCACGGAGATCAAGGAGTTCCTCGAGTCGCCGCAGAAGTTCCAGAAGCTCGGCGCGCGCATCCCGAAGGGCGCCCTGCTGGTCGGCCCTCCGGGTACCGGTAAGACCCTTCTGGCGCGGGCCGTGGCCGGGGAGGCCGGGGTCCCGTTCTTCAGCATCTCGGGCTCCGACTTTGTCGAGATGTTCGTCGGCGTCGGTGCGAGCCGCGTGCGCGACCTCTTCGAGCAGGCCAAGCAGAACAGCCCGTGCATCATCTTCATGGACGAGATCGACGCGGTCGGCAGGCAGCGCGGCGCGGGCCTGGGCGGCGGCCACGACGAGAGGGAGCAGACGCTCAACCAGCTTCTCGTCGAGATGGACGGCTTCGACGCCAAGGGTGGGATCATCATGATCGCCGCCACCAACCGCCCGGACATCCTCGACCCTGCGCTCCTCAGGCCGGGCCGCTTCGACCGCCAGATCGTGGTCGACAGGCCGGACCTTCCGGGTCGCGAGAAGATCCTGAGCGTCCACACCAGGGGCAAGCCCTTGGGCGACGACATCCAGATCGAGACGCTCGCCCGTTCGACGCCCGGCTTCACCGGCGCGGACCTCGCGAACCTCGTGAACGAGGCGGCCCTGCTCGCGGCGCGTCACGACAAGGACCAGATCGACATGTCCGAGATGGAGGAGGCCATCGACCGGGTGATCGCGGGTCCCGAGAGGAAGACCCGCCTCATCTCCGCCAAGGAGAAGGAGATCACGGCCTACCACGAGGCCGGCCACGCCATCGTCGGCGCCCTGTTGCCCGACGCCGACCCGGTTCACAAGATCACGATCATCCCGCGCGGCCAGGCTTTGGGTGTAACGATGAGCCTGCCGACGGAGGATCGGTTCATGATGAGCCGCGGCCAGCTTATGGCGCAGCTCGCGATGATGCTCGGAGGCCGCGCGGCGGAGAGGGTGACGTTCGACGAGATCACCACCGGCGCCTCCAACGACCTCGAGCGGGTCACGTCGACCGCGAGGCAGATGGTCACGCGTTACGGGATGAGCGAGAAGCTCGGCCCGATGGCGCTCGGGAACAACAACGGCCAGGTCTTCCTCGGGCGCGAGATGTCGTCGCAGCCCGACTACTCTGACGAGATCGCCTTCCAGATCGACAAGGAGATCCGGCGCATCGTCGATGAGTCCTACGACACGGCCGAGGACCTGCTCGTGCGCAACCGGCGCCTCCTCGAGAAGCTCTCCAAGGACCTGATCGAGTACGAGACCGTCGACGCCAAGCACCTCAAGCGCCTCGTCGACGAGTTCGCCGTCGACCGGGTGACGACCGACAAGTTCGACCGCGACTACAACAGCAGCTACCAGCAGGACTAGTTGCGGGTACAGAGCAATAGCGTCCACGGCGGGACCGGACCCCCACCCCTGGGGCCCGGTCCCGTCCTTTTCGGCATCCTCAACGTCACCCCGGACTCCTTCTCCGACGGCGGCGAGTTCTTCGGCGCCGCGCCCGCCGTCTCCCACGCCGAGAGGCTCCTCGACGAGGGCGCGCACGCCATCGACATCGGCGGCGAGTCGACCCGCCCCGGTTCGGACCCGGTAAGCCCCGAGGAGGAGGCGCGCCGGGTCGTCCCGGTCGTACGCGGCATCCTGGAGGCGCGTCCCGGCACCCGGATCTCCGTGGACACTTACCGGGCCTCGACCGCCGGGGCCGCCCTCGACGCCGGAGCCGCCATCATCAACGACGTCACCGCGCTCGGCGGCGACCCTCGCATGGCGGGTCTGGTCGCCGAGAGGAGGTGCCCGGTCGTCCTCATGCACATGCTCGGCGAGCCCAAGACCATGCAGGAGAACCCGCACTACGACGACGTCGTACGAGAGGTTCGCGACTACCTCGCCGCCAAGGCCGAGGAGGCGATCTCCGCGGGCGTCGACCCTGCGAACGTTATTCTGGACCCTGGCATAGGCTTCGGGAAGACGATGAAGCACAACCTCGAGCTCCTCGACCGCCTCGAGACGCTCGTGGAGCTGGGCTTTCCGGTCCTCGTGGGAACCTCGCGCAAGGGCTTCCTCGGCAAGATCACGGGCTCCGAGGATCCGAAGGCCCGCGTCTTCGGTACGGTCGCAACGAGCGTCATGTCCTACGAACGGGGCGCCACCCTCTTCCGCGTCCACGACGTTCGGGCTAACCGCGAGGCGCTGGAGGTAGCGGCGGCCGTGCGGGAGGTGTAGAGCCCCGGTGGCCTCAGAGGGCGAGAGAACGTTGCTATTCCGGGCACGGGTCGAGGCGCTCGAGGTCCACGTTCGCTGCGGGGTAAGCGAGGAAGAGCGGGCGTTGCCCCAGACGCTTCTTATCGACCTGGAATATGCTTACGAAGCCGCGGGCAAAGACGATATCGCCGGTGTGGTCGATTACGGCCTGCTCCTCGTAGAGGTCGCATCGAGACTGGAGCGGGAGGAGTTCAAGCTCCTCGAGACGGCGGCGCGGATGGTTGGGGGGCACGTCTTGAGCACTTTCCCGGCCGTTCGGGAGGTTTCCGTCTCCGTCACCAAGCCCCGGGTGCCCGTAATGCGCTCCCTCTCCGGCGTCTCGGTCTCGGTGACCTTTCGGCGGTGACCCGAGCCTTTCTGAGCCTGGGGAGTAATCTCGGGGACAGGCTGGGGTATCTGTGGGCCGCCGTCGAGGCTCTGGGGCGTGGGGCGCTGTTGGAGGTGCTGGGGGTCTCGAGGGTCTACGAGACGGAGCCGGTGGAGGTCGAGGAGGCGCAGCCGGATTACCTGAACTGCGTGGTCGAGGTCGAATACGGGGCGTCGGCGCTCGAGCTCTTGCGCTTCTGTCAGGGGATCGAGGCGGCTTTGGGGCGCGACCGGAAGGGCGAGAAGCTTCCGCGCACGGTGGACGTGGATATCCTGCTCTTCGGGGAGGAGGTCCTGGAAGGGCCGTATCTCGTGGTACCGCACCCGGGGGTGGGGCGGACGTTCAATCTGCGGGGGCTCGCGGATCTAGATGCGCGCCTATATATTCCCGGATGCGGGATGGTGGGGGAGCTCCTTGCGGACGCCTCCCTTGCGGGCGTCGGGGAGTACGGGGAGGGATTGTAGGCTTGCTGATGGCGGTGGACATCGGGCACGCAGACCGTGCTCGGGGTCTTCGAGGGCGAGGGCCTCCGGGAGCGGTGGCGGGTTACGACGGAGGCCAACCGCACGGCGGACGAGATCGGCTCGGTCTGCGCGGCGCTCTTCGGTCTTGCGGGCATCTCGCTCGGCGAGATCGAAGCCCTTATCGTTTCCAGCGTTGTGCCGGGGCTCACCCGCTCCTACGAGGATCTGGCGTCGAAGCTGTTCCGGGCGAAGTTCTACGAGTTGACCTCGCAGATGGAGACCGGTCTCGCCAACCGCTACGAGGACCCGGCCTCGGTGGGGGCCGACCGGATCGTCAACGCGGTCGCCACGGGCAGATACTACGGGTTCCCGGCGATCATCGTGGACATCGGAACGGCGACGACGGTGGAAGCGGTGGACGGCGACGGGTGCTATCTGGGTGGCGCCATCTTCACCGGCCTCAACGTCGCCCTGGAAGCCCTCATCTCCCTTACCGCCAAGCTGCCGGGCGTGGACCTTATCGTGAACCTTCCCGGGCCATCGCCACGAACACCCCCGACTCCATCCGTAGCGGCTTCATCTACGGCTACGCCGGCGCCATAGACGCCCTGATCCGGCGCCTCCGCGCCGAGATGGGGGCCGACGGCCTCCGCGCCGTCGCGACCGGAGGCCCCGCCACGGTTATCGCCCGACACTGCCAGGAGATAGGCGTCCTCGACCCGGACCTCACGCTCAAAGGCTTGCGCATCTTGTACGAGATGAATGTTTAGGAGCTCGTCAGACCTTGGCTTACGTTCCCCGGGACGGCATCGGGGCTCCCTCTTAGGTACGGAGGACACGCACCGTTGGACGGTCTAGGAGGCAGCTTCTGGGGTGAGAC
>JADDPR010000118.1 GCA_016781775.1 Rubrobacter sp.
GCTCTTCACGGAGCCAATGGGACCTCCACAAAGAGCCTCGAGTTGTCGAATAATCTTACACACTAAAACCGCTTCTCCGGGTTCCTACCACCGAATCCCTGTTAGGTAAGCGGAAAACGCCCTCCTATATGTGTAAGATTATCGTGATAAGCTGCGCCAAACGGCTCGGAGGGAGGATGTAGCCGGTGGCGGAAGAGGCGGCGCACGAAGCGTTGGACGGGGTGGCCGATCAGAGGACTGGTGAGGTCGAGACGGGCGACGACGGACTCTGGCTCGGGGACGCTATCCGCCTCTTCCTCGACGCTAAGAGAGCCGGCGGTCGCTCGGAGAGAACGATAGACGACTACCGAAAGAAGCTGGAGCTCTTCCAGCGGTGGGTCGCACAACGAGTCCACGGTAGAGACGCGGTCGATGCACCTTATATAGATATAGGCCCGGACGAGGTCGAAGCGTACGTTGTCTACCTCAAGGACGAGCGCGGTATCGCCGACTCCTCGCGCAAGAACCACCTCGCCGTGCTAAGGAGCTTCTTCCAGACCGTCTCAAGGAGGCTCGAGGTTCCAGACCCCACCAGGAGACTAGACGAGGTACGCTTCCACCAGAAGGCGCCCAAACGCTCCTACCTCACCAGACGCGAGGCCGACATCCTGCTCTCCGGCATCGAAAAGATAGCAACCAGTACAACAAACGGCATCATCGAGGGTTTGCCGGTTCGGGAGGCGCGGCGGAAGGCGTTGGCCTCGGTCCTGGCCGCCCGGGACCACGCGGCATTCTCGGCGATGATCTACGCGGGCTTGAGGATAGAGGAGACCACCGCTCTGACGGTCGAGGATCTCTCCTTCGTCCGTGGCGAGGAGGAGGTGCGGGTAGCCAGTGGCAAGGGCAACAAGGAGAGAGTCGTGCCCATGAGCCCGAAACTCAAGAGGTCCCTACGGCGATACCTCAAGGCCCGGAACGAGGTCTTTGCGGCCGAAACAACGCCCCCTCACCTCTTCCTCAGCGAGAAGGGAGAGCGGGTCACCGAGAACACCCTCAGGCGCCGCCTCTACAAGTGGGTCAGGCACAGCGGCATCAAGAAGCAGAACCTCAAGCCCCACGACCTCAGGCGCACCTTCGGCACGTGGTTCCTGCAGTCCAACCCCGGCCACGTCAGGGAGCTCGCGGAGTTGATGGGACATTCCGACCTCTCCCAGGTCATGAAGTACGCCCTCTCCGACGAGTGGCGCGCCAGGGCCGGGGTGAACAACCTCTAGGGGGCGCGAGGCCGGCGCGGTGCTTCGGCGAAGGGGATCGGCGAGGGTCGCGGGCCGACGGCGAAGGCCGCCCGCGCTCCTCGGCACCCCATCGCTCGCGCGGCTCCCCGAGGGGCCGCACGAGCGACCATCTCGGCCGAACGCCGCGGGTTTGCGATGCGCCCGAGGCGGCCAAACGCGGTCTTGCCTCAGGGGCCTCCGCCGACCCCGCCCGGCAGCCCTTCAACCTTGCGGACCGCGGGCTCCTCTTCCTCGCCTAGGCGATCGTCGTCGAGGGTCAGCTCCTCCCCGCACCCCGCGCACCCGAAGACGGTGCGCCCCTCCGAGCGCCAGTCCTCCTCGAGCCCGAAGAGGACCATCCCCTCCCCGCACCCTTGGCACCCCAGGACGGTTTGCCCCGAGGGCTCCACCTCCGCTATCCGCACCATCCGGCTACCCCCTCCGACGTCGCTGCTGCTAGATTCCGCGACAGGCCTTGCCCATTCTCGCCAAGCCTAACGGTCGCCCTCAAGTAGCCGCAACGTCTACCCGGCTGCACCTTTAGCTACACCGCAGGTGTAGCCTCGCGTGTCCCGGACCGCTACCGCCGTGCACGATCCTTCGAGCCAACCTAAGCGCGGTTGTACTTCCCGGGGCGAAACATCGTCTTCTTGATCTTCATGACGGGGC
>JADDPR010000207.1 GCA_016781775.1 Rubrobacter sp.
GCTTAGAGGGTCCGCCAATAGGGTAAAGCAAAGCGTATCCACTCATAAGGCCGGTATGGGATGCTCGACCATCTGGGGAGTTGCTAAAGGTTTCCACTCAAAAGGAGCACACCCGTGCTCGTACTGTCAGCTTACGGCGTTTACCCAGGCAATACCGGAGGGCGCGCCGCTGCGGGTTCGCGCAGCACTCCTTCGTAGATCTTGGCCGTCTCGCGAGCCATGCGCTCGGCGCTGAACTCGCGTTCGACCAGCGACCGCCCGGCAGCGCCCCAACGGGCCGCCAGTTGCGGATCTTCCAGGGGCTCGAGGATGGCGGCGGCCAGCGCGGCCATGTCACCGGCTTCCACCAGGCCGCCGGCCTCCACCAGGCGTCCGGTGACGCCGTCGCGGATGGCCTCGCTCGTCCCGCACACGCGCGTGCCCACGACGGGCAGCCCGGCCGCCATGGCTTCGAGCACGACCAGCGGCAGCCCCTCGACGAGCGAGGGCAGCACGAACAGGTCGGCAGCGGCCATCAGGTCGGGCACGTCCTCACGCCGACCGGCGAAGCGCACCCGCCCGTCCAGTCCGAGCGCGCGCGCCCGCTCGCGCAGTTCGCCTTCGAGCGGGCCCTCACCCACCCACAGGAAGCACGCGTTAGGCTCGCCCTCGACCACGGCCGGGACCGCCTCGAGCAGGCAGTGGTACCCCTTCAGCTCCAACATGCGGCCGACGGTCAGCACGACCCGGGCCCGCGACGGGATGCCCGACCGCTCGCGGACCTCGGTGGCGCCGCGGGCGGCAGGCTGGGGCCTGATACCGTTGCGCACGACGCGGAGTTTGTGTGGCGCAACTCCACTCCGAAGAAAACTCTCGCGGGCCGCCGCGGACACACAGATCAGCCGGTCGACCATCCCTATCATGCGCAGATAGTCGGCGCGATCGCCTTCGACCATCTCGGTCAGGCACCGATGGTCGGGACGCTGGTCGGCACGGTGGTACGGGGAGTGGACGAGGTCGGGCAAGTCCTCGGTGCGGAAGACGATCGTGAGGTCGGGCAGGTGCTCGGTGCGCACGACGCTCGGCACGGCGGCCGCGCGGGCGGCGCGGACGCCGTCGTGGCCCTCCCAGGCGACGCCGGCGTGACCGTGAAAGACCCGCACCCGTTGCGCGCGCAGCCAGCCGCCCAGCCGCTCGCTGGCCTCGCGCTCGCCACGGACCTCGAGCGGGAGGGTCGCCAAGCCCATCTTCCGGGCGCGGGCGAGCAGGGGGACGCCGCTCGGGCTGGGAGGGCACGCGAACGAGAGCGCGTAGCGCCCCCGCAACTCGGCGGCAAGCGTGAGCATATGCTCGCCCACCCCCGACGGCGCGAGGCTGTCGGTAAAGAGGCAAACCGAAGGCTTCACGCCGACCCCCATTTAGGCGCGTGCGTCACACGATTTCCGCTTGCCTGCGGCGCAACTCGTTGGCCCGAGTCCCTCCAAACTCCGGGCGCCACCGATAGGTAGTTTCATGGGCTAGGACGAGTAGCGCCGGACGTGGCGGCTCATAAATGCGGGCGGGAGGAGATGCTTGTACCGGGAGATGGCGTTTCCATAGCCGCACCATGCTATACCATCCGGCAGCCAGCTTCCCGGCGATGTTGACCCTTGGAACCATACTGCTATGGCTCCGATTTCGCGAACACGCCGTTAGGCCCCACGCGAGTAGCACCCGACGACCTCCGCGTCCCTACGGCGGGTGCGTCACTTACTAGCGCCTCGCGGGACGTCCGGTGCATGAAGGGATTCTCATGCGAAGCCTTCGATAGGCTTTTTGTGCAGCAGAACTTTAGGCGGCCTCGCACCTAAAAGCTTGCGCCTACTCAAGCCATCCGATGAAGGAGTACGCCTGTGCCTGCTCTCCCACCATACATCAGCGAACCCATCTGGGAACAGTTCGTCGCCCTG
>JADDPR010000338.1 GCA_016781775.1 Rubrobacter sp.
GAAAGCCTGAGCCCAGCCGGCACCTGCCGCAAGCGCTGTGCCTAGGAAGGCTATCAGGAAGCCGACAAGGCCCAATATACCGGTGGCCTCCGACTGACTATCGTACAGCCCGAAGAGCCCAAACAGTATCAACACCGTGCCCAACAAGAACAGAAGCTGCTGGACGAAGAAGGCGCCCGTAGCGGCGGTTTCGGCAACCTCTACACCAAGGGTGAAAAGTCCAATGAGGTCGCCGATCACGAACAGCACGCCCCCTACCACGGCTGCCATACCACCCAACCGGATAAGGTCCGAAGACGACATAGAGAATCCTCCCCACCTACCAGTCAGCACGCTACTTGGACGATGACCGCAAAGGACGAGACCGTCAATGGGTGAGAGAGGTGTCCCGTTGCCTCTATTCACCGGATTGCCGCCAATAAGCCTTCTCGACAACCCGTGCGCGGCCCTTGTGCCTTCTCCGAATACCCGCTAGATTCTCCCCGTTACGCAAAGGGGTTGGGGACTCGTGCCTGTCTTCTTCCGCCCCGGTAAAGAAAGGCGGGTCGAAGCTGTGAGGAAGACGATCTTGCTGGTGGCCTCCGTTGCCTCGGCGGTGCTGATCGCCAGCGGGGTGGCGCTCGCGGCCACCCTACAAGGCACCGGCGGGGACGACGTTCTCGTGGGCACCCCTTCGCGCGACGCGATGATCCCCTACGGCGGCAACGACACGGTGTACGGGGGGAAGGGCAACGACGACGTCCGCCACAGCTTCGGCGACGACACCATAAAGGGCGGGCCCGGCAACGACACGCTCAGGGGCGGGCGCGGCACCGACGCGATCTACGGCGGACCCGGCAAGGACCTGATCGACTGCGCCTACCTGGAAACCCGCGCGAGCGACGTGGCGGACACCGCCTACTACACCCCCAGCGAGGGAGACGTGGTCGTCGACTGCAAGGAGGCCTACCCGGAGGATCCTACGAACCCCACGGACCTTTCGGACCCGACGTACCAGACGTGGTACTAGCCAAGTAACTAGAAAGCTTCGTAGAAGAAAGTGTAAGCAAGGCCGGGGTAGATCACCTCGGCCCTCCCTCTTGCCCCTATTCGTCCACCTGCCGGGACTGTGTTCTCGGAAGCCACCCCTGCTGCTCCAAACCTTGACATCTTCACCCGGAGCGGCCAGGTTGTAGGGAACAGTAACTCCTAAAGCGGTGGGGAAGGAAGGGGATGAGCGTCGATCAGCGAAGCATAGATGAGGCATTGCTCGCCTACGCCGGGGCTTGGAACACGCCCGACGCGGCAGAGCGTCGCGAGCTGCTGGACATCGGCATGGCGGACGATTGCTCCTACACCGACCCGGCCTACGAGGTGCGGGGTAGGGAGGAGCTCGTCGAGCACATCGGGCGCTCTTTGAGAGGGGAGGCCTACGACGGGCTCGGAGCCGGGGCCCGAATCCCGTTTTCGAGCGGCGTGGACCAACACCACGGGATGTTTCGCTTCACCTGGGTGCTGATAGATCCCGAGGAGCAGGTATTGTTGGAGGGGATGGACTTCGTGGAGCTGGCGGCCGACGGTCGCATCCAAAGCATCACCGGCTTCTTCGGACCGTTTCCCCCCATACCGGAGAGCTGGCCCGAACATCTGGTGTGGCGGGGTAGGTAATCCCGCTTTCGACCACTTGGAAGGGCCGGGGCACACGCTCCGGCCCTTCCTTTCGCCCTTATTCACCCTACTGCCGAGAGTGAACGTTCTCGGAACCCCGTCCTCGCAGCATGTTACAGCGCACGAAAAAGCCGGGGCCCGAAAAGGACCCCAGGAGGCCTGAAGCGGTTAGGCCAGGGCTTCGGCTCCTTGCACCATCGAAGAAGGTATAGGGGAAACGATCTCCACCCTCTCGACGGTCACCAGGCCGTGGCCGCCCATCATCTCGTTGACCT
>JADDPR010000412.1 GCA_016781775.1 Rubrobacter sp.
GCCGAGCAGGCTCGGGGCGGCGAGGTTGAAGGCGCTGGCCGCGTAGTCGAGCGCCCCGTGGACGCTCGTGGGGATCACGCGCGGCAAGCTTATCCTCTGGTGCCAGCCCGGCGCGAGGTTCAGGCTGATCCTGGTTGTGGACATCGTGAGGCTCCTGTTCGGTGGGGTTCGCGCGGCTTGTACCCGGGTCAGCGACGGCAGCAAACGAAGAGCCGGGCTGGGCTTTTAGGAGGGGGGTAATTTTGCCAGCCCGGTCTAAAAGGGTAGACGTGGGGACGGGCAGAATAGTTACACTCGTTTCTAAAATTGGGGCTCAGATTCCCCGACGTCGCCCCGTTCGAGGAGCCGTGCCGCTTCTTCGGGGGTGGGTATACGGTTCACCCGGACCTCCACGTCGCGCTCGGCGTCGTAGAGGTCGAAGACGGGGGGACGGGGTTCTCCATCGCCGCCTGCTGCGGGCCAGGCGGCGATGGAGAACCTGGGTCGTGCTTCGGGCGACCGAGAGGTGTCTCCACCGATGGTCGGCTCGTCCGCGACGATCATCTCCAGGTCGCTCGGGGTGGAGCAGATCGAGTTTCCGCCCCTGTAGCGGATCTCCCATCCCTTCTCCAGGAAGGCCCGCGTGATCTCCGAGTTGTTCACGGCGCTTCTCCCTCCTTTGAGTTCCGCCGGTGCCCGGACTCGATACGGATATTTTCGGGGGCCACGGCTAGTTGCTGCGGACCCTGGCGCGCAGGGCGGAGGGGGCGAGCGAACGAGATGGCGCCCGCCCCTGCGACCGCGGCGATGGCGGGGCGAGGTCGGAGGCGCCCCAACCATCGGAGATCGGGGACCGGAGGCCAACGAGCAGGCGTGCGACAAAGTTGTAGTCATTCGCGGCGATGGGACCGTGCGCTCATGCGCTTGCTACCTCCAGGTATGCTTCCGTCCGGATTCCTGCCGCATCGATTCTACGCGTTCCGCGGCGCCGTCCCTTCGAACCCGGAGCCCGGTCGGCCGTGAGCCAGCGGGCGATCCGCAGCTTGCCTTCCCACGTGGGGACAATGGAGGAAATCCCACGCCTCAACCCCTCGCGGTGCTGCTTGAGGGCGCGAAGCTGCTCTTTGCCACCGTAGAAGTAACCTATGCGGTGCGGGTTTCTCACCTCGACCTCCCTCAGATACCCAACCCCCGCCAAACTGGCTTCGGCGGTGTCCATCGCCCGCTCCCGGTCCCTAAATTATCACCCCTACTCCGTGGACCGTCTTTCTCGCGACCTCCGCCCAAGACCTCCGCAAAAAACCGCTTGCCGGTCGGTAAGTCAAAATTCGGGGAGGCGGGATGGTGCCCTTCGTCCCGTGGCGATTTTTGGAGGGCGGGTGGATTCGTATCCTTTCGACGGGACCCGAATTCCTTCCGGGTTGTCACACGCGGCTTCGCTGTTTCGTCTTATGTTCAGAAGGTCGCAGAGAGCGTGCCGGGATCGAGGAGATACGGGGGTGGGAGAATGCGTAGCGGGGGAGTCTTGTGGGGATTGTAGCTGCGGCCCTGGGGACGATGATGATCCTGGTGCATGGGGTCGCGCATGCGGGGCAGCGCGTGATGCTCTTGCCCCACTGGCATTGGGCTTACGTCGTCGGGGTCGTCTTTCTGGCCCCGGTCCTGGCGGCGACGTTGCTGGGGACCCGGTACGGGCGGGCGGGGGCCTGGCTGCTCGTCTTTTCGATGGCGGGATCTTTCGTCTTCGACGTCGCCTACCACTTCCTCGTCCCCGGCCCGGACAACGTCTTCACGCTGCCGTCGGGTGCCTGGACTCCGGCGTTCCGGGTCTCCGCGGTGCTCGTGGCGCTGGCGAGCGGGGTTGGGTTTCTGGTCGGGGTTCGGGCGCTGCGCGAGCTGTCGCCTGCGGTGGGCGGGTCGGCGATTGACGCCACGGTTCGCCCGGAGCCCGGGGTAGGGAGGGGACCGCGATGAGGCGCGGGGAGACCGCGGTCGAGGTCTTCGGCCGGTACCGGCCGCTCCTGTTCTCCGTCGCCTACCGGATGCTGGGAAGCGTGATGGAGGCCGAGGACGTGGTGCAGGAGGCGTATTTGCGCTGGGAGGGGGCGTTCGGCGAGGGGGTGAGGTCGCCGAAGTCCTATCTCTCGACGGTCGTCACCCGGCTCTCCATAGATAAGCTGCGACGGGAGCAGGCCCGGCGCGAGGAGTACCCGGGGCCCTGGCTGCCCGAGCCCCTCGTGGCCGGGGAGGCCCCGGAGCCCCGCCGCGCTCGACGGGACGCTCTCGATGGCCTTTCTGGTGCTGATGGAGAGCCTGATGCCCGTCGAGCGGGCGGTGTTCCTGCTGCGGGAGGTCTTCGGCTACGAGTACGCGGAGATAGCAGCCCTCGTGGGCAAGAGCGAGGCCAACTGCCGCCAGATCTCGCACCGCGCCCGCCGGTCCGTGGCCGCGCGGCGTCCCCGCTTCGAGAGCTCGCCGGAGGACGAAGAGCGCCTGATGGGCAGCTTCCTCAAAGCCTGCGCGGATGGCGACATGCGGGGCTTGCTCGCGGTGCTCTCGGAGGACGCTATCCTCTGGTCGGACGGCGGCGGGAAGACCCGTGCTGCGCGCAACCCCATACTCGGCGCCCAGAAGATCGCCCGATTCTTCTCCGGCATACTCGCCAAGGCCCCGCCCGGGTTCGCCGTCCGGCGCGCCGCGATCAATGGTCGGCCGGGCCTCGTCGGCTACTTCGGGGACGGACGTCCCCACAGCGTCACCACCTTCGAGGTCGCGGAGGGGAGCATCCGGGCGATACGCCTCGTGGTCAACCCGGAGAAGCTCGGGGCCGTACCCCCGCTGGCAGGGAGAGAGGAGGACGGAGGATGAACGCTCGAGAGGTGCTCGTCACCGGCGGGACGGGGGTGCTGGGCCGGCGGGTCGTGGAGCGTTTCGGCTCCGCGGGGATCGAGGCTCGGGTCCTGAGCCGGAGCGGGCGATCGGGGACGGTGAAGGGCGACCTGCTCACGGGGGAGGGCCTCGCGAGGGCCGTTCGCGGCGTCGACACGGTGCCTCGAGCTCCCTCCGCAAGACACGCCGCACGGACGTCGGCGGGACCGGGCGTCTCCTCGACGCGGCCGAGCGGGCCGGGGTCTCGCACCTCGTCTACATTTCCATCGTTGGCATAGACCGCGTTCAGTCCTACCCCTACTACCGGGCGAAGCTGGACGCCGAGCGGATCGTGGAAGGCTCCCCGGTCCCGCACACCATCCTCAGGGCCACGCAGTTTTACGACCTCGTCTTCGGGGCGATGCGGGCCCTGGACAAGCTGCCCGTCATGCTCGTCCCGAGAGGCTTGGTCGGCCAGCCGATCGACGCCGGGGAGGTCGCCGGCCGCATGGTCGAGCTCGCGCTCGACGGACCCGCCGGGCGGGCGCCCGACGTGGGTGGGCCCGGAGTCTGGACGATGGCCGAAGCCGCCCGCGGTTATCTCTGTGCCACGGGGAGGAAGCGCAAGCTACTGGAGGTCCCCCTGCCGGGAAAGACGGCAAGAGCGTTCCGGAGCGGCGCGTTGACGTGCCCGCAGAACGCCTACGGCAGGATCACCTGGGAGGAGTTCTTGCAGGAGAACGTCCGGGGGCGGTAGCCAGACGTGCTCCAGGGTCGGAATCGTTCGCTACGGGTGGCGCGTGCGAACCCGGGAGTTGACCACGGACTTTACACGTGGCACGCTTTCTGCGCGAACGCGCTATCCCGACCAGCTCTCGGCCAGCGGACCTTGGCGGCCGTGCAGGGGATCTGCCTCTGGCAGGGGGACGTTGCGGATGTTCTCCAGGACCTCGGGGCGTTCGCCCTCCTCGCCGGTCCTCAGATCGTAGCTCTCCTGGCCGCGTGGGTAGGCCCCGACCACTGAGAAACCCCCGCTCGATCCCTCGTTCTTGTGGCCGACCCCGGCCGGGATGACCACGACGTCGCCCGCCTCGACCTCGACGACCTTACCCTCGGAACCGCCGAAGGCGATGCTCGCGCTCCCACCTACCACGCACAAGACCTCGTGAGAGGTCGAGTGGTAGTGGTGGTAGGAGAAGACACCGTTACCCAGGCGCCTCCCCAGCCGTTTTCGGCGAGCTTCTTCTTGCAGCGGGATGGGTCGCGCTCGGGCTCTCCGAGCGCTCCGGGGTAGACGAGCAGCGGTAGGGCTGGGTTGTTGGGGATGCGGCCGTCATCCTCGAAACGGTACTCCTGTATCCTGGATCGCGCTCCGTCGCTCATCTTTCCCTCCTCGGGGTATCGGGCGGACGGGTCAGGGCCACGCGCCGCCGTTTCCGCTTTCGCCGGAGCCCGGGCTAGCCGGCCCTTCTGCCGCGTCTTCCCGCCCTCAGGAACGTGCCGGGGGAGGGCGATACTACCCTGGGCGTCGGTACGCTCCCCGTGAGGGCTCGCCGCAGGCTCTCTATCCTTTGTACCCCGAAGGCGAAGCCTCGCGCGTCGGTCCGCTCCACCCTGCCCTCCACGAGGAAGGCGCCTTCGCGGTGGAGAAGGTGGCCGAACTTTTCGTAGACGGAGCGGAAGATCGTGGTCTGGAGGAGCCCGGCTTCGTCTTCGATCACCAGAAAGTACACGGGGTGACCGCTCTTCGTGGGCGGGCTCTGCAGGCACTCGATCAGGCCGGCGGCCCGCGCGCGCGTCCCGTGGGGCAGCCCCATAACCTCCTCGCTGGTCGAGACGCCCATGCCCTTCAAGGCCCCGCGGTAGGGCGAGAGGGGATGCCGGGAGACGTTCAAGGACAACGCCTCCCACTCCATCCTCTCTCGGACCGTCTCCGAGACAGGTAGCCGCCTGACGCCACCCTCCCTCGCCGACCACCAGCTCGCCGGGTGCGGCAGCGGTATCTCCGGCTGATGCACGCGCCTGCCGCGCTTCTCCGGCAGCCCCTTCGCCTGGTCCAGCGCCTCCGCCCGGCCTCTCTTGCGTTCCGCCAGGCCGTCGAGGAACCCTCCCTTCGCCAGGGTCTCCAGCGAGTCCTTCTCCACGGCGGTCCTGCGGTACAGGTCCGCGACCGAGGCGAAGGGCTTCTCCTCCCGTTCCGAGAGGATCGAGGCGATGGCCGTTCGCGAGAGACCTTTGGAGTAGGAGAGACCCACCCTCAGGGCCGTCCCGGAGCTCTCGACCGTGAAGCCTCCCCCCGAGAGGTGGACGTCGGGCGGCAGCACCTCCAGGCCGATCCTGCGGGCCTCGTTTAGCAGGGTGCGCGGGCTGTAGAAGCCCATCGGCTGGCTGTTCAGGAGGCCGCAGAAGAACTCGGCCGGGTGGTGGCGCCTCATGTAGGCGCTCGCGTAGGAGAGCTCGGCGAACGACGCCCCGTGGGCGGCCGAGAAGCCGTAGACGCTGAAGCCCTCCATCCAAGAGAAGACCTCCTCCGCCTCGTTTTCGGGGACGCCCCGGGCTCGGGCCCTCCTGACGAACTCCCTCCTCAACGCGAGCATCGCTTTTGGTCCTCTCTCGCGGGTCATGGCTCGGCGGACGAGGTCGCCCTCGGCCAGCGTGAAGCCCGCGACTTTGTGCGAGATCTCCAGGACTTGTTCCTGAAAGACCATGACGCCGTAGGTGGGCTTCAGGATCTCGTCCAGCTCCGGCAGCGGGACGGAGGGGGGTTCGAGGCCGTTTTTGCGCCTCACGTAGGGCGTCACGAGGTCGCCCCTCATCGGGCCGGGGCGGAAGAGGCTGATCTGGGCGACGAGGTCGCGGATCCTCCTGGGCTTGAGGCGCACCGAGAGGTTCATCTGACCCGGGGATTCGAGCTGGAACATCCCGGCGTTTCTGCCGGTCCGGATCAGCCGGTACGTCTCCTCGTCGTTCGGCGGCGGGGCGAGCGGGTCCACCTCCCTGCCGAACTTCTCCGAGACGAGCTCCCCGGCCTTGCGCAACGCCGTGTGCATCTTGAGGCCGAGGAGATCCAGCTTCGGAAGACCGACGTACTCCAGATCGTCCTTGTCGTACTGCGCCCGCAAGAGCCCCTCCTTCCCCGAAAGCTCCAGCGGCACGAGCCCCGAGAGGTGCTGCCCCTCGCTGCCGAAGACCGCGCCGCCGTTGTGGGTCCCGGCCTGCCACAGCTTCCCGTAAAGCCGGGCGGCGAGCCCCATGAGGAGCCCGTACCTCCCCCCGTCCTGCAGGGGATGGCCTCGCATCGCGGGCTCCGCGAGCGCCCTCTCCCAGCCGTGGATCGGGCGGACGAGCGCGTCGCGGTCCCTTATGCGGGCGGGCACGTGGCGCGACAACTCGTTTATCTCCGCCGGGGTGTGCCCGAGGGCCCTCGCCGCCACCCTTACGGCCCCCCGCAGGGAGAGGGTGTTCGCCGTCGCGGCCACCGCGGCGCCGTGGCTTTCGTACCTCCGCATCAGCTCGTCCCTGACCCCGTCCCGTCCCTCGGAGTCCAGGTCCAGGTCTATGTCCGGCGGGTCCCGTCTCCCCTCGTGCATGAACCTCTCGAAGAGGAGCCTGTGCGAGAAAGGCTCCGGGCTTGTGAGCCCGAGGCAGTACGACACGAGCGAGTTCGCCGCACTCCCCCGTCCCGTCACCGGCACGCCCCTGGACCGCGCGATCCCCACCGCCTCGTGCGCCAGCAAAAAGTACGACGCGAACCCGAGCTCCCTTATGCAACGGAGCTCCCGGTTCAGCCGTGTCCACACCTCCCTCCCCGGCCTCCCGCCGTACCTCCTCATGGCGCCCGTCCGCGCGAGCCCGAAAAGCTCCCCCTCGGGCGTCGCCCCCGACCGGAGCCGCACCCCCGGCACGTGAACCTCCCCCGAGAGCTTCACGGCGCCCGCGCACCTCTCCGCCACCGCAACGGCGTTCCTCAGCGCCTCCGGCCGGTCCCCGAAGACCCTCGCCATCGCCCCGGGGGGCCTGAGGTACAGCCGGTCCGTCGGCCGGTACCCGGGGCCCGGCAGCCGGGAGAGGTTCGAGGCCGCCACGAGCACCTCGTGCAGGCGGTGGTCCTCGGGACGCGCGTACGCGACCTCGTTTGTCGCCAGGACCGCCAATCCTGCCTCCCCCGCGAAAGCCGCCACCCTCCCCACCCTTCTCCGGCTCCCGGCGGTGCCGTCGTCCGACAGCTCCACGAACAGCCGGCCCTCCCCAAAGATCTCGCGGAGCGCGCGCACCACCCCACGCGCCTCCCCGACCCTCCCCGACAGCACGAGGCCGGGCAGAAGCCCGAAAGGGACCGCCCCCGTCAGGCACAAGAGGCCCCCGGCGTGCTCCAGCAGCGTGCCGAGGGGGCAGACGGGGCGCCGCCTCTCCACCGATGAGCACCTGTAGGACGTCACGAGCCGGCAGAGGTTCCGGTACCCCTCCATCCCCTCCGCCAGCAGGACCACGTGCCCACGCGCCCCCCGGACCTGCACGCCCACCTCGGCGCCCACCACCGCCGCGACGCCGGCCTCCCCCGCGGCCCTCAGAAACCTCGGCGCCCCGTAGAGCCCGTCCCGGTCCGTGAGCGCCAGCGAGCGCATCCCCGAGTCGGCCGCCGCCTCCGCGAGCTCCTCCGGCGTCGCGACCCCGTAGCCATAGGAAAAGCCGCTCCTGACGTGCAGGTGGGCGAAGCTCCGTGCAGGAGAGCTTTGGGAGAGCACCCCGGCGACCCCGCCGCTCAGTCCACGGTCCCCACGAGGGACCACGCGCCGTCTTCGCGCGCGAGGTCCACGATCGCCCCGTCCGAGAGGAGCGCGCGCACGACGACCCTGTCCCTGGCCTCCTCCTCGCTCCACCACCCGCCAACCTCCCGCCAGCGGGCGAGGGTCTCCACCACCTTCCGCTCCCCGCCGCGCCTCCTCTGACGCCTACCGGGCGGCCGAAGGACGAGCACACGCCCCCGGCGGCGTTCGACCTCGACGGGCTCCTCCGACGCGTGGACCGACCGCCCTCCCCAGCCGGTCCTCCCTACCTCGGAGGCCCTGCACAGCCACGGCGCGCCGAGCAGGTGCTCCGCGACGGCCCTCCTGGACTCGCGCGTTGAGAACAGGGGCTCCTCGAACCCTTGCGGCCGCAAAGGATAGCGGTGTATCTCCGAAACGCCGGCTCCCTCCACCTCTCCCCCTTCCGTACGGGAGGAGCACGCGCCGTTGGGGGCAGGAAGGGGTGGGGAGGCCCGTCCTCTCCGGGTACAATCCGGAGGGCGGGCGTCCTCATCTTCCCAACACCCTCGCGGACCGCTCCTGGTTGGCCGCCGGTCGGTCTCGCGAGGCCCGGGGTGGGGGCGCTCCTCTTTTCGTCTACTTCTGCCGCATCCACGCTACCACAAACCGTAGTTTGCAGTCTAGGGCGACATGCAGTAAGGTGGCCGCGAGACCTTTGGCGAAGGGGGTGCGGGATGGTGCCCGAGAATTGGAAGATTAGGATGGAGATGCTCCGTCACCTGGCCCGCGTGGCCGCCAGGGGCGAGGGCGCGCCGAGCGTGCGCGAGGTTGGGGAGGCCATGGGGCTCAGAAGCTCGCAGACGGCGTATAAGCACCTCAAGAAGCTGGCGGAGACAGGGTACGTCGAGCGGGAGGGCGCATCGAGGCGCGCGAGGGGCATCCGGCTCACCGAGAAGGGCTGGGAGGCGGCGGGCGAGATGCCGCTCTTGGGTAGGATCGCCGCCGGGCGGGGTCTGGAGGCCGTGGAGGTGGGGGACGAGGCGTACTCGTTGGCCGCGGAGCTTCTGGGCTCGCGCTCCGGCAAGCCGCGGTACCTGTTGCGCGTCGTGGGGCAGTCCATGATCGGGGCGCACATCGCCGACGGGGACCTGCTGGTGGTCGAGGAGGACGAGGACCCGCCGGACGGGACCGTGGTCGCGGCGCTGCTGCGCGGTGGCGAAGAGGTGACCGTCAAGAGGCTCTACCGCGAAAGGGACGAAGTCGGGGAAACCTTGAGGCTCAGGCCCGAGAACGGCGACCACGAGGACCTCGTCGTGCCCGCCGAGGACGTCACCGTTCAGGGTCGGGTCGTCTACGTGGTCCACCCGCCCAGGGGGAGGCGTTAGGGAAGGGGCCTCTCAGACGAGGTGCGAGGGTGAGTGTGGTCACGGGGCGTCCACTTCGCGGGGCTCGTGAGGATAAAATCCGCCTTCGTCAGGCCGAGCGAGAGGTAGCCCTTAAGATGCGCCACGCTGAAGAGAGATTCGTCCCGTCGCCCCCGTACTACGGGGAGGTGCGTCCGTGAGCGAGGTTGGGGCGGGGCGCCCGGCGCCTCTCGCCCTCATGATCGGCACGGCGGCCGACGAGCCCGGGATCCTGTACGAGCTGACGCGCGTCATCTTCGAGCACGGGGCGAACATAAGCTACGTCGACATCGCCGAGCGGCGCGAGGGCTCCTCGACGGTCTACTTCGAGCTGGAGGAGGTCGGCGGGGATACCGGGGCTGCGGAGGTTTTGATCCGCGACCTCAAGGCGCTGCCGGTCGTGCGGGAGGTGGAGCGGGCGCCGTCATTCGCCAAGGTTTACGGCAAGAGGATCATCGTCGTCGGCGGCGGGGCCCAGGTGGGCCAGGTGGTCGTGGGCGCGGTAGCGGAGGCCGACCGCCACAACATCCGCGGAGAGAAGATCTCCGTGGACACCATCCCGCTCGTCGGGGAGGAGGACCTAGCCGCAGCCGTGCGCGCCGTCGCCCGCCTCCCGCGCGCGGTGGCCCTCGTCCTCGCCGGAGCCCTCATGGGCGGCGACGTCGCCCGGGCCGTCCGCGAGATCCGCGAGAAGGGCATAATCGTCCTCTCGCTCAACATGGCCGGGGGCGTCCCCGACGCCGCCGACCTCGTGGTAAGCGACCCGGTGCAGTGCGGCGTGATGGCCGTAATGGCCGTCTCCTCCTCCGCCCGCTTCGACATCCGCCGCCAGACGGGCCGCCGATATTGAGGCGGGTCGCGCAAGGATCTCCCGTAACCCCCGGACTTCGGCGGTTTTTACGAGGGCACCTTATCCTCGGTGCGCTCCGCCAGAGCCGCGACCTCCGTGGCGTGGCGCTTGAGGGCATCCCGTAGCTCTGGCGGGTTTCTGACCACCAGAGGGTAGAACAATCCTGCGACGACGCGCGCCATCCCGTCCAGGTTGCCGGTGGTGCAGCGCATTAGCACCCCTCCTTCCGTCTCCTCCAGCGAGGCCAGCATCGGAGTCACCCCTTCTCGGGCGCGCTCCATGCTCGTCTGGAGCAGCACCTCGACCTCCCACGGCCCATGCGCGTTCGCCACCGCCCCGAGCACCGCCTCCGGGGCGTCCAGCTCGGGAGGTCGCTCGAACGTCTCGTCCAGGACCTCCGTCCCCAGCATCCTGTCGAGCCTGAAAAGACGCGCGCCCCCTCGCAGGTGGCAGTGGCTGAAGAGATGCCAGCGGCCCTCCCTCTGCAGCACGGCGTAGGGATCCACCACCCTGCTCGTCTCCTCGCGCCGGACCGATCGGTAGCGCAAGCGGACCCGTCGTCGTTCGCCCACCGCGCCCGCCAGCCCCGAGACCACCCCGCTGTCCGGCGGGTTCACCGGTGGGACCACGGACAGGGTGACGGTTTGCTCCAAGGTCCGAAGCTTGTCGCGTAGGGTTTCGGGCATCACCCGTTCGACCTTCGCAAGAGCCCCCTCCACGGCCGGCGCCAGATCCGCAAGGCCGAGGCCGCGCGCCGCCAGGAGCCCTAGCGCCAGCCCCAACGCCTCCCCATCGGTGAACATCAACGGCGGCATCTTGTAGCCTCGCTTCAGGGAGTAGGCGCCGTAGCGGCCTCGCTCCCCTTCAACCGGTATCCCCATCTCCTGCAGGGTCGCGACGTAGCGGCGCACCGTGCGCCCGTCCACCTCCAGCCTACGAGCGAGCTCCCGGCCGCTGATCTTTCGCGATTGGAGGATCTCCAGGACCGTCAACACCCGCGCCGTCGGACGATGCACCTTTACTCCCTCTCCCAATGTAGAGAAATTTTCTCGAAGCGCTCCTTAATTAGGACCGAGTATGGCCCATTACGCCCGTATCCTCAACGGGATCTGGAAAGCCGACCTGGAGGTGCTGGTGATCGGGGAGAAGAGGACGAAACCGGGCGTTTCGGTTACCGAGGGGAAGCCGCACGGGCTACGGTGGTGGGCTCTGGCGGTGCTCTCGCTGGTGCAGTTTATGTTGGTTCTGGACGCCACCGTGGTCAACGTGGCGCTGCCGCCCATAGAGCGCGACCTGGGGATGGGAGCGGCGGGGCTCGCCTGGGTTGTCAACGGTTACGCGCTGACCTTCGGCGGCCTCCTATTGCTCGGGGGCAGGCTGGCCGACCTCTTCGGGCGCAGGCGCGTCTTTCTCGCCGGCTTGGGCGTCTTCGCGTCGGCTTCGGCCGCGGCGGGGCTCTCCTTCGGCCCGGAGACGCTGGTGGCGAGCCGCTTCTTGCAGGGCGCGGGGGCGGCCCTGGTGGCGCCGGCGGCCCTCTCGATGGTGACCTTGCTGTTTACCGAGCAAAGGGAGCGCGCGACGGCGCTCTCGATCTGGGGCGGCCTAGCGGGGTTGGGGGCCACCGCCGGAGTGATCTTGGGGGGCGTGCTCTCCGACCTGGCCTCGTGGCGTTGGATCTTCCTGATCAACCTGCCCGTGGCCGCCGTCGCCTTGGCGCTGGTGCCGTGGCTCGTGGCCGAGAGCCGCAGCTCTTCCGGGGGACGCGGGCGGCTCGACGTGCCCGGCGCGCTGCTCGTCACCGCCGGGCTCTCGCTGGTGGTGTTCGCGCTGCTCGGCAAAGGAGAGGCCCCGTGGGTCTCGATCGCGGTTCTCGTACCGCTCGTCGGGGGGCTCACCCTCGTCGGGCTCTTCGTCGCCGTGGAGGCGCGCACGAAGAACCCGCTCGTGCCCCTACGATTCTTCTCTCGCTCCGGGACCCGCTCGGCGGCCTACGCGATCTTGATGCTCGCCAACGGGGCCATGATGGCGATGTACTTCTCGCTCTCGCTTTACATGCAGCAGATTCTGGGCTTCTCGCCGCTCTGGGCGGGGCTCGCCTACCTTCCTTTGTGCGCCGCCTTCTTCATCGGCATCGGCGCGAGCTCGCGGCTGGTACGGCGGCTGGGGGCGAGAACGGTGATAACCGGGGGCCTGATCGTCGCGGCGGCGGGCCTCGCGCTGCTCTCCGGGGTCTCCGCGGACGGCTCCTACCCCAACGACGTGTTGCCGGGCATGCTGGTGGTGCCCCTCGGGGCCGGCGCGGCCTTCGTCGCCACCACGATCGCGGCGATGGAAGGGACGGGCGAGGAGGACGCGGGCCTCGCCAGCGGCGTCCTGAGCACCGCCCAGCAGGTAGGAAACGCCGTGGGGCTCGCGGTCCTGGTCTCCCTGGCGGTGGACCGTGCGAACGGGCTGCTCTCGGCAGGCGCAGATCCCTCCGTCGCAGTCACGGGCGGCTTCGCGTTCGCCTTCGGCGCGGCCGGCGGGGTGCTCGCCACCGGAGCCCTGCTGGCCTTCTTCGCGACGCGAAGCCGGGTAGCCCCCTGGGTCGAGGGAGATCGTCCGGTGGTCGAGCTTCGTTAACATCGGGGACGGAGGGAGGCCGGACTGGTCCTCCCGGCGGAACGTGATGGCGCGCCTACCCGGGCGCCGCCACCCTAACCGATTGTCCGTACCGGGAGCCCATGGGCGAGCCGAAGGAGGGGTATGCCGAAGCGAACGTCGAAGAACCCAGACACCGCGAAAGACGGGTCGGGCGAGGCGCTGGGGCTGCGCGCGCTCAACCGCGCCACGCTGGAGCGGCAGATGCTGCTCGGCCGCCACGAGCTGCCCGCCCTGGAGGCGATCGAGCACCTCGTCGGCATGCAGGCCCAGGCCCCCTACCCGCCCTACGTCGGCCTCTGGACGCGGCTCGACGGCTTCCGACCCGACGGTCTGGCGCGCCTGATCGAGGAGAGGCGCGCGGTGCGCATAGCGCTGATGCGCAACACCGTACACCTGGTCTCCGCCCGCGACTGCCTGAGGCTCCGTCCCCTGGTGCAGCCCGTCCTCGACCGCGGCCTGCGCGCCAACCGCGCCGACCGTGAGGGCATCGAGGGGGTGGACCTGGAGGCGCTCGTCGCGGCCGGACGCGCCCTGCTCGAGGAGAGGCCGCGTACCGCCAGGGAGCTCGGCGAGCTCCTTGGGGAACGGTGGCCCGAGCGCGACCCCTCCTCCCTCGCCCGCGCCGTCCGCCACCTCGTGCCGCTGGTCCAGGTGCCGCCCCGCGGCGTTTGGGGAAAGAGCGGGCATCCTACCCACGCCACGGCCGAGGCCTGGCTAGGCCGCCCCCTCGACCCCGACCCTTCGCCCGAGGAGATGGTAGGGCGCTACCTCGGGGCGTTCGGGCCGGCCACCGTCAAAGATGCGCAGGCCTGGTCGGGCCTGACCCGGCTCGGGGAGGCCTGCGAGCGGCTCCGTCCGCGCCTCAGCACCTTTTGGGACGAGCGCGGCAGGGAACTGTTCGACCTGCCGGAGGCCCCGAGGCCCGACCCGGATACTCCGGCACCGCCGCGCTTCCTGCCCGAGTTCGACAACCTGATCCTGTCCCACGCCGACCGCGCCCGCGTCATCGCGGACGAGCACCGAAAAGCGATCTCCTCCAGGAACGGCATGGTCCCGGCCACCATCCTCGTCGACGGCTTCGTCAGCGGGACGTGGAAGGCGGAGCGGACCCGAGGGAGAGCGACGCTCGTGATCGAGCCGTTCGAGCCCTTGCCGAAAGAGGATCGCGACGCTCTGGCCGAGGAGGGAGAGAGGCTGCTGCGGTTCTTGGCGGAGCCAGAAGGCGCCGAGACGCCCGAGATCCAGTTCGCCGAGGCCCAGCAGAGACCTCGCGGGGCGTCATAGCGAGGATGGATCCAGCCCCGTCGTCCTTTACGGCTCGCCGCGTGTCTCGACGCAAACCTCGACACAGCCGGCGCTACGCATAACCGTCAACCCGATGGCGGGGACGACGTCGGACCTTCCTGTTCCGTGGAGTCGATCCGCCTGGGACCGTTGGCAATGCCGTGCCTGACCAAGCCGCCTTAACCTTCGTCGGGGAGAGCCTCGACCTTCTCGGCAGCTAGCCCATAGCATCTCCTTGCCCCGTCCGGATCGCCGAGATCTTCGTGGGACTTCCCCATGTTCAGGTACAGCGACGGGTAGAAGCCTTCGCCCCTCTCGTCTCCCGTGGCGTCGGCGCGTTCCAGTGCCTCCTCGTTCCAGCGGAACGTCTCCTCGGCGTTTGATCGTCGGCGGGCCAGGTAATGCGCGGCGGCGCACGTCTCGAAGTCTTCCTTGCTCTCCACCCAGGCCTGCTCGTAGAACTCCCGCGCGGTCTCTGGCCTACCCTCGCCCTGCATGTCCTTCGCGCGAACCCGAGTTCGTATCCTTTCCAAGTTTTAGAGGGGAATGCTCGCGGGTTTGTTCGCCTCCGGTGAAACCAGGTCCACGACCAGCAGGGTGAAGCTAACGGCTTCGGGGGCTACCTCGAAGATCGCCGTGCCCGGCGTCTTCACGCCGGGTTGCACCGTCGTGTAGATCAGGCTGCGGTCGTTCTCTATACCGTAGGAACTCGTAGCTTTGAAGTTCAGCGAGTAGGTGTTGCCGCTCTGGTCCGTGAGCCGGAAGGGGGGCTCGTCTGTGTCGACGGGCGTGTTTCCGCCGTAGGTGTAGTCGAACTCCACGACCACGAAGTTGCCTTCATACGTCTCCCCCGAGGTGCTGACGGCCGGAGTTTGCTGCACGCCGGTGACGACGACGGAGGAAACGCCCAAGTCGCACACCTGGCCGACCGCGCACGTTATCTCGGCTGGAGCACCATCCGGCGAGGACTCCGATCCGGGCTCGTACTGCGCGGTTTCCTGCCCGGCTCTGGCGAAGGTCGACGCTTGCTCGTCCCGCATTACCACCCGCCACGCCGCGCCCTCGCGTACCAGCGACTGGGTCACCCCGTAGGTTTCTTGGCCCAAGCCGCTGCTAGCGGTCAGCTCTGCTTCCACACTCGCACTGTCGCCCCGATTGTCCACAGAAAGGAAAGAGTAGTCCGTTATGGAGTAGGGGGCGTTGGCCTCGAAGTAGGCTATGTACTGCTCCGACGTGATCAGCAGCTTGCTCTTGTCGTCGAAGAGCGCGTAGGCTCCCTCGTAGTCGCCCGCGTTGATGAGACGGTACTGGAGCGCGAGAACTTCCTCGGGCGACCCTTGTTGGGTCGCGGCCTGCCCATCTGGCGTCGCGTCCGGAGGCGAGGTGGGAGTGGGTGCCGCGTCTTCCCCGTCCTCCGGGGCCTGCGCCACCGTGACCGTCTTCGTGACCTCGCGGGTGACTTCTCGCGTGGGCGCCTTCGCGTCCTCGCCGGTCGGGCCGCCCTGTTCGGTGCCGCACGAGGACAGCGCGAACACTGCTAACATCAAGAGCCCGACGTATACCAGGATCCTAAAACGCCCCACGCGAAGACCTTTCCCCAGCCCACCGATAAGCAATGTTAGGCACACCAAGAATCCCGGCGCTACCCCGCATGCCTTTCGGGTCCCCCGGTCCTCGCTCTGCCTCTCGGTAGCCTCCGGGACCGTCAAAAGTGGCCTAGCTCCACACCTCCTCGGTGGTCTCGACGATAAGGCGGAGCTTGGCCCACTGCTGCTCCTGCGTCAGGGCGTTCCCTTCGACGGTGGAGGAGAAGCCGCACTGGGGGGAGAGGCAGAGCTGATCGAGGTCCACGAAGCGGCTGGCCTCCTCGATGCGCCGCTTGAGGGTGTCCTTGGATTCGAGCTCGCCGTGTTTGGTGGTGACGAGACCCAAGACTACGGTCTTGCCCTCGGGGACGAAGCGCAAGGGCTCGAAGCCGCCCGAGCGCGCGTCGTCGTATTCGAGGAAGAAGCCGTCGACGTCGAGCTCGTTGAAGAGGGCTTCTGCGACGAAGTCGTAGCCGCCCTCGGCGACCCACGAGGAGCGGAAGTTGCCGCGGCACATGTGGGTGGTGACGGTCATGCCCTCGGGCCTCCCGGCGAGCGCGCGGTTTATGTTGCGGATGTAGGTCTCGTGTTGGTGCTCGGCGTCCCCGCCCAAGGATGCGATGTGCTCGCGCTGGCGCGGGTCGTTGAGGTAGGCGAGGCTCGTGTCGTCGAACTGGAGGTAGGTGCAGCCCAAGGCGCCTAAAGCCCGGACTTCTTCCGCGTAGGCGGCGGTGAGGTCCTCCCAGAATGCCTCGAGGTCGGGGTAGATGCTCTCGTCGATTGCGGCGCGGCCCCCGCGGTAGTGGACCATGCTGGGGGAGGGGATGGTGAGCTTCGGCGTGGCGTTCGCGGTGAGGGACTTCAGGTACTCGAAGTCCTCGCCGAAGATGGCTTGCTTCAAGCCGATCCTGCCCTCGACCTTGAGCGCTGCGGGGGTGAACTCGATCGTGCCCTCGGCGTTGCGAAACTCGACCTTCATGTCGCTGGGGGCTTTCTCGATCCCACTCAGCTGGTACATGAAGTCCATGTGCCAGGAGGCGCGGCGGAACTCGCCGTCGGTCGCGGAGCGGAGCCCCACCTCCTCCTGCCTCCTGACCACGTCCCGTATGGCGTCGTCCTCGATGCCCCTGAGTTCTTCGGCCGGGATCCTACCGGCGGCGAAGTCCTCGCGGGCCCGCAGGAGCTCGGGTGGGCGCAGCAGGCTCCCGACTTGGTCTGCGCGAAAAGGCGGCGTGTTGCGCGTCAAAGCGGAACCTCCCGTGTCGCCAAAAGAGACACCGGGGATTCTAGTGGTCGGGGGAGAGCCGCGCTCGTACCCATTCGACCCCGGCGTGCAGGCCCCGGGGCCGCAGAACTCCGGTCCCTGGCGGTCCTACGGGTTGCGCCTGTGGTGCTCCCAGGCGTCGCGGGCCGTCACCTCGGGGTCCAGGATGCCCCGGTAGCCGGCCACCCTGACGCCCCTGGCGACGAGCACCCAGGCGTCCGACGCGGTGGCGACCACCCGGTACCCCTGCGGCAGCCGCGGCCACTCCGGCTTCTCCTTCTCCCCCCGGCCTGCCCCCTTACGAACGCCGTCTCGCTTTCCTCCGGGTGTCGAGGGCGTACGCGGTCTCTCCGGCGGAAGGCTCGATGGGTCCTCCGGCATCTCCTGCGCGTCCTCGGAGCGCGGCCCCGCCATCCCGGCCAGGAACATCAGGACGTCGTCCCTGCGGGCCAACTCGCGGCGCAGAAAGGTTACCTGACCCTTCAGCTCGGCGATGGTGCGGTCCCTCGTATCGGGGGCGTCGCGGTCCGCGTGGGCTCTCTCGTCCCGGCGGGCCTGCAGGTCGAACGCGACGTTGTCTTCGTTGGATTGCATGACGCGGTAGCGTAGAGCACTTCCGGCTCCCGGGACAGTGCGAATTTTCCCTGCCTCAAGATCTTGCGGTGACCGGGATCTGCTCCCCCTATCTCTCCGCCGTCCCCGGAGGCCAGGACGGACACTATCGGTGCGGTACTTGCGGCGAAGGGGTAGGTACCGCTCGTGGAGCGGGTCACAGCTCATCTTTATCAGGAAGGACCGATCGTGAAGCACGAGTACGCATACGAGGGGGCGGAGGGCATGGGCAAGCCTCCGGAGATCGAGATGCACTGTTGCAACACCGGGGATGACCTTGGCGAGCGAGCGTTGGCATCGCCGAGCGCGGCGGACGCCACGGTCACGCAAGGAACCCGGTGAGCGACAGCGTCCGAGGGGAGGAGATCTCTCCCTTCGACGGAGAAGGGAGGATGGTACCCATCGACGAGGACGACGCGCCGTCCATCCCGAAGGGGAACGTCCGCGACCACGAGGGGTGGGTGCGGCCTCCTTTCGCGTGCTCGACGGCTTGCGAGCAGGACACAGGTCTCCGTTGCGGTGACCTGTGGGAGTAGGCGGTCGGGACTCTCAGGGGGACCGGCGCGCGGTGGTGATCGGGGGTTCTCTGGGCGGCCTCGCGGCCGGGATCGCCTTGCGCGAGGCCGGGTGGGAGGCGGAGGTCTTCGAGAGGTCGTGGGGGGAGCTCGAGGGCCGGGGAGCCGGGATCGTGGTCCAGCCGGAGCTCTTGAGCTTCCTGGAGGAGCGCAGAACTGTGAGAAGCGAGGTGGGCGTACCGGCGGAGGCCAGGCAGTACCTCGACCCCGACGGCCGGGTGGTACGGGTGGAGAGGCGTCGGCAACTCATGACGTCCTGGGGCAAAACCTACACTCACCTCCGCGCGCTCTTCCCGGAGGAGTGTTACCACCGCGGTAAGGAGCTCGTCGAGTTCGAGTGGGGCGGGGACGGCGTCGTCGCCCGGTTCGGGAATGGCGGCGAGGAGGAGTGCGACCTGCTCGTCGGCGCCGACGGCACCCACTCCGTCTGCCGCCGCCTGCTGCTTCCCGCGGCGGTCCCCGAGTACGCGGGCTACGTCGCGTGGCGCGGGCTGGTGAGGGAGGGCGACCTAGAGCCTTCTCTGGAGCGAATTTTCTCCCGGAAGTTCACCTTCTTTCTCGGGGAGAACACCCAGATCCTGTGTTACCTCATCCCCGGCCCCTCCGGCGAGCTTGCGGAGGGCGAACGCCTCCTCAACTGGGTCTGGTACTGGAACGTCCCCGAGGGCGACGGGCTGCGCGAAGTGCTCACCGACAGCGACGGCAAGATCCACGACTACTCCGTGTCCCAGGGACGCGTGCGGGGAGACCTCGTGGAGCGCCAGAAGGCCATCGCCGGGGAGGTGCTCCCGGACGCGTTCGGGCGCCTCGTCGCGGAGACGGACGAGCCCTTCGTGCAGGTCATCCACGACCTCTCCGTCCCGCGCATGGCCTTCGACCGGGCCTGCCTCGTCGGGGATGCAGCGTTTATCCCCCGCCCGCACACGGCCGCGAGCACCGCCAAGGCGGTAGCGAATGCCACCGCGCTCGCGGGGACTGAGCTTCTATGAGAACGACGTAGAAACGGCTCTGGAGGCCTGGGAGCCCGCGCAGCTACGGCTCGGGAGGCGGCTGGAGGAGCACGGCAGGGCCCTCGGGGACGGCTCGCAGTTCGGCAGGTAGTCGCACGAGGCGGCGCCTCGTTCGGCGAGTAGAAACGTGCGGGGGCCGGTCATAAGGACCGGCCCCCGCGCTGTAGGATGGCGCCCCGTCTGGGAGCCTTCGTGTTCGGGTCGGGTTAGTGGCGGGGCTTGGCCCGCTCGTACTGGACGGGCCAGTCGGCGTCGGCGCCGAGCTCGTAGGCGGCGCGGAGCGGCCAGTGTGGGTCGCGCAGGAGCTCGCGGGCCAACAGTACGGCGTCGGCCCTGCCGTTGGATATTATGCCCTCGGCCTGCTTTGGCTCCGTTATGAGCCCGACGGCGGCGGTGGCGATGCCGGCCTCGCGCCTTACCTCCTCGGCGAACGGGACCTGGTAGCTCGGCTCCACGTTTATGCTGGCGTTGGGGACGAGGCCGCCGGAGGAGCAGTCTACGAGGTCGATGCCGAGCTCCTCGAGGCGCGCGGAGAGCCACACCGAGTCCTCCAGGCTCCAGCCCCCGTCGACCCAGTCCGTCGCCGAGATGCGCACGAAGACGGGCAGGTTCTCGGGCCACTCCTCACGGACGGCGCGGGCCACCGCGAGGGGCAGCCGGGCGCGGTTCTCCAGCGAGCCGCCGTACTCGTCCTCCCTAAGGTTCGAGAGCGGCGAGAGGAACTGGTGGAGCAGGTAGCCGTGGGCCATGTGGACCTCGACGACCTCGAAGCCGGCGGCGAGGCTCCTGCGGGTCGCCGCCCGGAAGTCCTCGACTACCTCCTGAATGTCGCTCTCGTCCATCTCCCTGGGCAGCGGGAAGCCCTCGTTGAAGGCGATGGCGCTAGGCGCGATGGGGGTCCAGCCGCCGTCGTTCTCGCCGACGGCCTTCCCTCCGCGCCACGGGGCGTCGGTCGACGCCTTGCGGCCGGCGTGGGCGAGCTGCACCCCCGGCACCGCGCCCTGATCCTTGATGAACCTCGTGATCCTTGAGTACGCCTCGGCGTGCGCGTCCGACCAGATGCCGAGGTCGTGGGGGGTGATGCGCCCCTCCGGGCTCACGCCCGTGGCCTCCAGGATCACGAGCCCGGCGCCGCCGACCGCCCGGGCCCCGAGGTGCACGAAGTGCCAGTCGTTGGGCATCCCGTCCTCCGCCGAGTACTGGCACATCGGCGAGACGAAGACGCGGTTCTTGAACTCGACGTCCCGTATCTGCAGGGGTGAGAATAAATCGCTCAAAAGATCTCCTTTCACGGCTCTGAAAAACCGAACAGCACCCCGAATTCGGAGTGCCGCCTGCCACGCATGCTGCGCCGAAACCTCGACCTTCGGCCTTCTGCTCCGGGTCCCGTAGACGCTCCTCCGAATATAGCATCGCTCCCCCGAGCCCTCCCCGGCTCTTGTAAAAAGGCACACTAACGGGTTGAGGGCGAGGTGACGCGTCGCGCGGTGGGCTCATGCTTTCCATGAAAGGGCCTGTGCGGCCGATGTTCGGCGTATTGTGCGGTAAAATTTGCGTCTGTGTGGTCGCGCGGCGCGACCTTTTCTATTGCCTTGATTCCGACACACGTGTCTTGCAAGGCGCCACGACGCAGTAAGACAAGCGGATCGGGAGAAGACTTATGGAATACCGTAACATTGCTATCATCGCCCACGTCGACCACGGGAAGACGACGCTCGTGGACGGCATGCTGACGCAGACCCTCGAGCTCGGCCACGGGCAGGAGATCGCCGAACGCGCCATGGACTCGAACGTCCTCGAGAGGGAGCGCGGCATCACGATCCTCTCCAAGAACACCGCCGTCGAGTACGAGGGCGTCAAGATCAACATCGTCGACACCCCGGGCCACGCGGACTTCGGCGGCGAGGTCGAGCGCGTCCTCGGGATGGTGGACGGGTGCCTGCTTCTCGTGGACGCGGCCGAGGGCCCGATGCCCCAGACGCGCTTCGTCTTGCGCAAGGCTATCGAGCTCGGGCTCAAGCCGATCGTGGTGGTCAACAAGATCGACCGTCAGGACGCCCGGCCGGAGGAGGTCGTGGACCTGACGTTCGACCTTATGGCCGAGCTCGGGGCCTCCGACGAGCAGCTCGATTTCCCGATCCTGTACGCCGTCGCGCGCGAGGGCAAGGCTTACGGGGACCTGGACGATCCCCAGGACGACATGCGCGAGCTTTTCGAGACGATCCTGGAGCAGATCCCGGCGCCCAAGGTGGAGATCGAGCAGCCTTTCCAGATGGTCGTCGCCAACCTCGACTACTCGGATTACCTGGGGCGCATCGTGGTCGGGCGCGTCCGGCGCGGCAAGGTCCGGCGCGGGGAGTCGGTGAACTTGATCCACAAGGACGGCACGATGACGAAGGTGCGCGTGGCGCAGCCTTTCACGCACCTCGGTCTTAAGCGCATCGAGGTCGAGGAGGTCGGCTCGGGCGACATCGTGGCGCTCTCCGGCATCGAGAACGCCCAGATCGGGGAGACGGTCGCGGACCTTCTGGACCCGGCGGCGCTCCCCATCATCACGGTAGACGAGCCGACGGTGAGCATGGTCTTCCAGCCGAACACCTCGCCTTTCGCGGGCAAGGAGGGCAAGTTCGTCACCAGCCGCCACCTCGGCGAGCGCCTGAGGCGCGAGGTCCAGACCAACGTATCTTTGCGCGTCGAGGAGCTCCGGCCCGACGAGTTCCAGGTCTCGGGGAGGGGCGAGTTGCACCTCTCGATCCTGCTGGAGACGATGCGGCGGGAGGGGTACGAGGTCCAGGTCAGCGCGCCGGAGGTCATCACGCGCCAGATCGACGGCAAAAAGCACGAGCCCGTCGAGCACCTCGTGATCGACGTCCCCGAGGAGTTCGCATCGGCCGTGATCGGGATCTTGAGCAGCCGCCGGGGCAACCTCCTGAACATGGACGTGCAGGGCAGCCGGACGCGGGTCGAGTTCAGGATCCCGTCGCGCGCCCTCTTCGGCTTCCGCACCCAGTTTCTCTCGATGACGCAGGGGACCGGCATCATGAACCATGTCTTCGACGGCTACGCGCCGTGGGCGGGCGAGTTCAAGACGCGCCAGAACGGCTCCCTCGTGGCGTCGGAGGCGGGGAGCGCGTTCGCGTACTCGATCTGGAAGCTGCAGGACCGGGGCACGTTCTTTATCACGCCCGCGACCGAGGTCTACGTCGGCATGGTCGTCGGCGAGCACGCCCGCGAACAGGACCTGAACATCAACGTGTGCAAGAACAAGAAGCTGACGAACGTGCGCTCGGCGGGCGCCGACGACGCGCTGAACCTGACGCCGCCGCGCAAGATGAGCCTCGAGGACGCCCTGGAGTACATCGGCGACGACGAGCTCGTGGAGATCACGCCGTCCTCCATCCGCCTGCGCAAGAAGATCCTCCAGCCGGGGATGCGCAAGAAGTAACCTCCGGCGAAGGTTTCGCCCTCGTCCTGGGGCACCGGAGCCTCTGGTGGGGCGACGCGGCGGGGAACGGGTATGGTCTACAATCCGGTTTTCCAGCGGTTCTTCGGGGCGACGGGGAGAAGGAGGAAGGATGGTGGAGCGCCCGGTCCGCCGGGAGGAGCCGTATATTCCGTCGGACCCGGCGCGCGTGGACGAGACGAGCCGCAGGCCGATACGGGTGATCGGGCTGTTACTCGTTGTGCAGGCGGTGGGGCTCGCGGGCATCGTCGTTTACGAGCTGTTGCGGGTCGATTGGCGGCGCCTGGGGCTCGAATCGCCGTCCGGGCGGGCGATCGAGGCCGCGAGTTCCCTGCTGCTCGCCCCGCCCGCCGTTCTGGCGCTCCTCGCGTCTTTGGGCTTTCTCTTTCTGTCGCGCAGGGGGTGGCTTCTGGCCGCGATCTCCGAAGGGTGGAGCCTCGGGGTGTGCCTGTGGCTCTACTCCGGCCCCGAGCCCATCTACGTATACCCCGTCATGGTCTACTGCATCCTGATGATCCTGTACCTCAACTCCCACGACGTGCGGGTCGTCTTCCACGCCTGGCAAGGGCACGCGGGGCCGGCCCCCGGGGCGGCGCGCGATGGTTGAGGATGCCCGCGCCCTCCCCCTGCTGAGGCGCTTCGAGCCGGTCCTCCGCTCCACCGGGGGTGACAGGTTCCATCCCATGGACGTCGAGCTGTACGTGCGGGCCTGCAGCTTGTGGGTCCAACGGTCCGGCGAGGAGGCGGTCCGCGTGGTGGGGACCGGGGAGCTCGACCTTGACTGGATCTCCCATCAGCCCGTCGACGGGTCCGGGGCGGTCCACTTTCTCCGCTTCGCTGACCCACAGAGCGTCGAGAAACCGGGCTCGCCCCTCGAGACCCTCCGGAGGAGCGCCGCCGGGCTGAAGAGGTCGCGCAAGGCCTTTCGCGCCGGGCGGGGGCGTCTGGCACGCGTCGGGTACGTCTCCCGCTTCATGGACGCCCTGTACTCGATCGTCCTTCTGACCCGCGGACGGGTGCCGGGGGAGGCCGCCTCCCTCGCTGCCTCCCGGTACGAGCGCATCATGGCCGAGGGCGAGCACTACCGTTACCACGGCAGGACCGTTCGTCAGGACGGCTGGACCGTCCTGCAGTACTGGTTTTTCTACCCGTTCAACGACTGGCGCTCGGGGTTCTTCGGCGCGAACGACCACGAGGCGGACTGGGAGCTTGTCTCGGTCTACCTCTCCGAACCGGAGAGCGGTGAGGTCCGCCCCGAATGGGTCGCCTACGCCGCCCACGACTACTCCGGGGACGACCTCAGACGCCGGTGGGACGATTCGGAGCTGGAGAAGGTAGGCGAGCATCCGGTGGTTTATCCCGGTGCCGGCTCCCACGCCGGCTACTTCGTGGCGGGCGAGTACCTGACCGAGGTGCGGTTCCCGCTGCCGAGGCCGCTCGCGAGGGCGGCGACCGCCGTGCGGACGTTCTGGAGGGAGAAGCTGCGCCAGTACGCCGGGGTCGGGGCCTCCCGGGGGCCGAACGGGGGAGGCGGGTACCTGCGCATCCCCTTCGTGGATTACGCCCGCGGCGACGGGCTGACGATAGGGCCGGGCGGGGACGAGGCGTGGGACCCTCCCCGGATCTTGACGGACCCGCCCCCGGGCTGGGTCTCCGGGTACCGGGGGCTGTGGGGCCTCTACACGCGCGACCCCTTCGAGGGGGAAGACGCCCCCGCGGGGCCGATGTTCAACCGCGACGGAAGCGTGCGCCGCGCGTGGCACGACCCGGTCGGGTGGGCCGGCCTCGACAAGGTGCCGCCTGAGGGCGAGATCCTACGGGAGGTCCTCCGGAGGCGGGCGGAGGTCGAGGCCGGGTGCGACGCGCTTCGCGCGCGGATCGAGGAGGGGAGCCGGAGGCTCAAGGGGATGGGCGTGGAGGTCGCGGCGATGAAGGACCGGGCCCACCTCGACGCGTCGTACGAGGAGCGGGTGAGGCAGACGGGGGAGCTCTCCGGCGAGATCGGCCGACTCCGGGCGCGGCTGGCTACCGAACTGGACGTGTGGGAGTCGCTCGGAGGGTACGCCGAGCGGTTGCGGGCGGGCGAGCGCGGTCCGGCCCGCGCCCACCTCTCGCGCCCTCTCACGCCCGCCTCCGACGCGGATCTCCGCGTCGGCCGCGTCGCCGAGGTGTGGGCCGCCGCGAGCGTGGGGCTGATGCTCGTGGCCCTCGTGGTGATAGTGATCCAGGCGCGCCAGCACCTCACCGCCGCGCTTGTCGCCGGGATAGCCGTGTTCGCGTTCGTCGAGGCCGGCTTCAGGCGCCGGCTCACCAACCTCGTCAGCAGCGCGAACATAGGGCTGGCGGTGGTCGCCGCCCTGATCGTCCTCTACGAGTTCTTCTGGCCGCTCGTGGTCCTCGCGGTGCTGGCCGTTGGCGCCTACGTCCTCTGGGACAACCTCCGCGAGCTCCGCAGATGAGCCGGAGCGTCGTTTCTCGACGTTCGCGTCAGGCGCGGATCTTCGCCGCGCAAGGGATTCTTCGCCCATGCTTACCGCTCGCCGCCGGTGTCGCGTCCGGCTCGCGCGGGTATCAGCCGTGATAACCGAACGATTCAGGAGGATGGAATGACGCGTTACACGATGCGGCAGCGGCTCGTCTCCATAGGCGAGGATTTCGATATCACGGACGAGGCCGGCAACCCGGTCTACAAGGTCGACGGGAAGGTCATGCGGCTTCGCGAGACGTTCGTGATCGAGGACATGCAGGGCCGCGAGGTCGCCACGATCCGCGAGAAGAAGCTCGCCCTGCGCGAGAGCATGAACATCCTGCGCGGCGGCTCCAAGGTCGCCACCATACGCAAGGCGCGGTTCGCGCCCTTCCGCCACAAGTTCTCCATCGACGTCGAGGGCGGCGTGGACCTGATCGCCCAGGGAGACATCCTGCACCACGAGTACACCATCAGCCGCTCGGCCGACCCCATAGCCCGCATCTCCAAGCACCACTTCGCGATGAGCGACACCTACGGCGTGGAGGTCCTCCCGGGCGAGGACGACGGCCTCATCCTCGCCGTTGCCGTCGCCATCGACGAGATGGCCCACGACTCGAACGAATAAAGCCGTCCCGAACGGTTGTCCCGCGGGCTGGAGGCCCCGGTTCATGAGGAGCCGGCGGTAACGTCACCGGCACGCCCCGGATGACCTGCCCCGCCGATGGAGCGGGGACGGCTCGAAGCGGAGCACCGGCGTTTCGTCTTCTCGAGGGTAACTTTCGCCCTCCTGGGGTATGGTGCGGCAACCGGCGCTCCGGCGCGAATGGACGAGAGAGAGGACGCGTATGTTCTGGACGAGGCGGGGCAACACCAGGTTCGGTTGCGTAGTGGTGCCCTGCGGGTGCCTCGTGTCGCCCCTCTTGCTGGTCCCCGGCGCGGTGCTCGCGTACGAGGTTCGACGCAGGGGATTCGGAGGGTAGGTTGGCAGAGGTAGGGCCGGCGGCCTCCCGCGCCAACCTTCGTACCGCAAAGCCGAAGTTCCCCGATTTCCTGATCATAGGAGCGCAGAAGGCGGGTACAAGCTGGCTCGCCGCGAACCTCTCCCGCCATCCCGACGTGTGGACTCCGCCGGTCAAGGAGCTTCACTACTTCGATGAGAGGATCGAGGAGTCTCCGTTCGGCGCCTCGCTCCCCAGGCTCTGCCTCAAGGGGTACACCGACGAAGACTGGTATCCCTGGTACTGGCGGTACCAGGCGAGCCTCTTCCTGGAGGGTTTCTCTCGCCGATGGGGGAAGAAGCCCGACCGGAGAACCTTCTCGTGGGCCCTCAAGTTCTTCCTTCATCCGCCCTCCGACCGTTGGTACGCCTCCCTCTTCGAGCAGGGCCGGGGCATGACGACCGGGGAAGCAACCCCGGAGTACGCGATCCTCGAAGAACGAAAGATCGCCCATGTCCGCGAGCTCATGCCGGACGCCAGGATCGTCTTCTTCATGCGCAATCCCATAGAGAGGATCTACTCCTCCGCGCTGATGCGTCTCAGAAACCTGGAGATGATGGGAAGAAGGACGGAGGCCGACGAACGGTTCTTCGAGGGCTTCTTCCGAGAAAACGAAGTGGTCTACGAGACGAAGTACCTCTGGAGCCTCGAGCGGTGGCGGCGCTTCTACCCGGAAGAGCAGATCTTCGTTGGCTTCCTCGAAGATATCCACTTCCACCCCGACCGTCTGCTGCAACGACTCCACGAGTTCCTGGGGGTGGACCCCTCCCGCGCCCCCGGGGTCAAGAGAAGCAGGGTAAACGCCGCTTATCGGGAGGCCATGCCCAGCCGTCTGGCCGTCCAACTGGCACACGCCTACCACGAAGACCTCCGACGCCTGAGCGAGCGATTCGGCGGTTACGCAGACTTCTGGCTCTACTGCGCCGAGAACCTGATGGACGATCCCCCGGAGAAAGAGGAGATCGTGTACCCCCTGTGGGAGTCGTGGCTGTGGGAGGAGTGGCAGAAGAGTGGGCGTCGCCCGGCCGCGCCCGCGCACGACGCGCCGGACCGCGAGGAGATCCAGAGCCGGACCCTGATCTGGTCCTGATGCCAGAGGCGCCGCCCCACGGCGTAGGAGCCTTCGCCCTGAAAGACAGTTCGACGATTTGCCTCGGCGGCAGGCTTGTAAAATACACGGAGACGCGCCGTTTACTGCTCGCGGATCACCTCTACCCGATCGAGCCCGAGCATCGGGCTCCCGACGGGCTTCGGGTACAGCGGCCTTCCCGTCGCCAGGAACAGTAACGTCGAAGGAGGACGCCATGGCAGGCTCCGTCGAAGGGATATACATAGCCCCGCGGGGCGGCGCGAAGGCCGAGCGGGTCGCGGAGGCTCGTGCCCTGGAGGGCCGGGGCCTGGAGGGCGACCGCTACTCCGAGGGCACCGGGCACTGGAGCCGTTTCGGCAGGGCCTGCGAGGTCACCATCGTAGAGGCCGAGGACCTCGAGGCGATGGAGCGGGAGGCGGGGGTGCGCGCGATGGACGGCGAGCACCGGCGCAACGTGGTGGTCAGGGGCGTGGACCTCGACGACCTGCGCCGCAAGAGGTTTCGCATCGGGGAGGCCGTCCTCGAGTACCAGAAGCCGTGTTCGATCTGCCGCCACGTAGAGAGGCTCACCGAGCCGGGCATGACCGAGGCCCTCAAAGGACGAGGCGGCATCTGCGCCAGGGTCGTCGAGGGCCGAACCATCTGGGAAGGCGACCCCGTCACCGTGCTGTAGTCCGGTTCTTGGAACCGGCCTCGGGACGGCTCGCCCGTCGCCCGTCCGAGCCTTGCGGCGAGCGAGGAGAGGGCGGCGACGGCACCGGGTGGGGCTTTGGTCGGGAATCCCGACCGGGATGGCCCTGGGACTGCCCGCCGTCGTGGGCGGCCTGGCCGCGGTCCTCGGCAACCTCGCGGCGGTGGCGCTCGTCGTCGCGGCGCACCGGTTTTGGGAGCGCCGGTTGGGCCGGTGGGTACGCCGCGGGGGCTCCCCAAGGGCCGCGGGCGCCTCGAGCGGGTGTGGTCGTCGCGCATCGGCCTGCCGGGCGTCGCCGTGCTGAGCCCTCTGCTGATGGGGGGGCCCCTCGGGACGCTCCTGGCCCTCGCCCTGGGCGCGCCGCGGGGCCGCTTGCTGCGCTGGATGGTCGCGAGCGTGGCGGCGTGGGGCGCCGTGCTCGCCGGGATCGCGGCTTTCGGCCTTTCCTTGTTTGGGGGGTAGGCCTGGACGCCGCTCTCGCGCTGGGCGCCTTGGTGGGGTTCTCGACGCTCTGGCTCATCGCCGTGGCGACTGACGACGCCGAGCACGGCCGCGCGGTACGCCGTCCGGGCCGTCGCGCTTATCGGTGAAATGTTAGCGCGGGAAACAACTGCACGTAGCCCCGAGCTTCTTCCAAGACCCTGCAATCACACTGGGACGAAAGCAGCTTGCCGCGCTCTTACGCGGCTGTTTTGATGCCCCGCCGGACGAGCCACAGCACGGCCGGGTAGCCGGTCAGGAACCCCAGGATCAGCCCGATCTGCA
>JADDPR010000026.1 GCA_016781775.1 Rubrobacter sp.
CTAAATTGATAGCCGCTGCCCGGACACCCGTTTCGATACGATCGCGGATCGCGTTTTGCCCGGCGGGGTACTCAAGCACGGCTAAGTACACCGTGCTGAGGGTGGTCTGCGAACATTCGGGTGTCCCGCTCACGGGCGCTCTCTTTGAGGAGGAGCTTTGGACGGAGTAGTTCTCTCCAGCCTCGGGCTGTTCGCGGCGCTCTTTTTCGTTGCCTTGAACGGTCTGTTCGTGTCCGCGGAGTTCTCGTTCGTGAAGATCCGGGCCACCCAGGTGGATCGGCTCGTGCAGGAAGGTCGAGCCTCGGCCCGGCTTGTCAGGGAAGCTATCCGGAAGCTCGACGCCTACCTCGCCGTCTGTCAGCTCGGCATCACGATCTCTTCCCTGAGTCTGGGCGCTTTGGGGGAGCCGGCCATCGCGAGCCTGATCGAGCCTTTGCTCGGGGCGGTCCTGCCGGCGAGTCTCATCCACGCCGTCGCCTTCGCGATAGGTTTCTTGATAATAACTTCCCTGCACGTGGTCTTGGGGGAGCTGGTGCCGAAGAGCGTGGGCATACAGAGACCCGAGGGGACCTCCCTGTTTATAGCGCCTTTTATGAGGGCGTTCTACTACCTCTTTCTGCCGCTGACCATCATTTTCAACGGAGCGGGCAACGCCATAGTCAGGGCTTTCGGCGTCCTGCCAGCCTCCGAGGCCGAGGAGACGCACTCGGAGATCGAGCTGCGGACGCTCATCTCCCAGTCGACCCGCCGGGGTGCTCTTCAGAAGAGGGAAGAGGACATGCTGGAGGGGGTCTTCGAGTTGGGGGAGACGGTGGCGAGGGAGATAATGGTCCCTCGCCCCGACGTCGTGGCTCTGCCGGCGGAGATGCCTCTCGGCGAGCTGGCCAGGGTGGCGGCCGCGGGGAAGCACACCCGCTACCCGCTCTTCGAGGACGAGAACGTGGACCGGATCGTCGGGGCGATCCACGTGAAGGACGTGCTGCAAGCCGCGGAGGCCGCGGGTAGCTTCGAGGCCGACGTGGTGGCCCGCGACCTCATGCGGGAGCTCATCACCGTCCCGGAGAACCGGCTCATAGAAGACGTCCTGGCCAAGTTCCAGCGGCGGAGGATCCACATGGCGGTGGTCATAGACGAGTGGGGCTCCTTCGAGGGGATAATCACCCTCGAGGACATCCTGGAGGAGATCGTCGGGGAGATCTGGGACGAGTTCGACGAGGAGGAGCCGGTCATCCGAAAGGTGGAAGACGGCAGCTACTCTATCGAAGGCCGCATACCGATCAAAGCGGTCAACGAAGTCCTCGGCTCCACCTTCGAGAGCGAGGACTTCGACACTACCGGCGGTCTGGTTCTGGGGCTGCTGGGCCGCCCCCCGAATGTCGGCGACGAGGTTGCCTTCGACGGCCACATCTTCCGGGTGGAGAGTGTGGATGGCGCGCGAATCGCCCAGCTCAACGTGCGAGACAACTCGTCCGGGAAGAGGCCGGATGCACGGGGGAGCGACGCGCGCCGGATCTTCTTGCGGCCCCAAGATGCATCCCCGGCCGGTCGCCGGGCCGTGCTCGAAAAGATCGAAGCTCTGCTCAAAGATCGCCCGGACGAGGAGGTCGAGCTGGTAGCGGAGGGTCCGGCCATGACTCTCGCCGGTCAGGGAAACTCGCTGCTCGGTCTTCTTGCGCAAAGCGGCCTCAGCGTGGCGGTCCGCAACGACACCTGGAAGGTCTGGCGTCGTCAGCGCACCACCACGAAGCTACGGAAGCTACCGGCCAGGAGAGCGGGCGTTTGATCTCGCAGCCAACATCCCCCACCGCGCCTTCGCGCTTCCCACACCGACACGAGGTTCAGTCATAGTCGCGAAGATACACACCCGGCTTCCCACGTCGGCGGATCACGCGTGGCGCGTGTTGGCCA
>JADDPR010000347.1 GCA_016781775.1 Rubrobacter sp.
GGAGGGAACGCTCCCCCGGGACTCTCCTTGCCGTTCTGCTCCCCATCCTTAAGCGCCTCGACCAGTGGCACGGAGGCCTCCCGAATCTTCTCCCTCGCCTCGTCGAGCCGCGGGGCTTCTCGAGGAGGCGGTCCCTTCGGTGGGAACACCGCCCCACCCCCACCTCGCGCGCCGTAAGCAGCGGAAGAGCCATTGCCCGACGGGTAAGAGCCCGAGCCCCTCGGGGCGCGCTCCTCCCCTATAGCAGGAGAAGGGTACCTCTCCTTGGAGGGCGGGCCTTCTTCTAAAGACTCTCTGCGTGGCGTAGAGACGGGGGCAACCCCGCCGCTGGGCTCCTGCTCCCCACCGATAGCCTTGCGAACGGCGTGTGCGACGGCGGCGCAGGCCTCCTTCTCATCGGAGAAGCGCACGATCTGCTTTGTCGGGTGCACGTTGACGTCGACCCTACGCGGGTCTACCTCTATGCCGAGGGCAACCGGAGAGTAGCGGCCCGAGGGGAGCGTAGCGCGGTAGGCCTCGTCGATCCCGCGCGTCAGGCTCTCGGCCCGCACCCAGCGGCCGTTCACGGAGATCGTCTGGCTCGAGCGGCTCGACTCCGTCACGCTCGGAAGGGCCGCGTAGCCCGAGACCCTGAAGGCCCCCGCCTCGTGCTCCACCCGCCGCATCGCCCTCGCCTTGGCGAGGCCATACACCTGGGCGAGCCGCTCCAGAAGATCGCGGGACGCCGGGAAGGAGAGGTACTCGCGCCCCTTCTCCGTGAGCCGGAAAGCAACTTGGGGGTGAGCGACGGCCAGGTGCGTTAAGACCTCCAGGATCGCCGCCCGTTCGGCGCGTGCGCCCTTGAGGAACGCCCTGCGGGCGGGGACGTTGTAGAAGAGGCGATCGAGCAGGACGGTCGTTCCTTTCGGATGCGAGGCGGGAGAGACCTCCGCCTCCCCCCCGCCCTCGACGACGACATTCGTGCCGATCGCTCCCTTTTCGCCGGTGGAGGTAGTCAGGGAGAAGGACGATACACTGGCCATGGACGCGAGCGCTTCGCCTCTGAACCCGAAGGTGACCACGGTCTCCAGATCCTGCACCGCACGGATCTTGCTGGTGGCATGCCTCAAGACCGAGAGGGCTGCATCTTCCGGGCTCATCCCCGAGCCGTCGTCGCGGACGAGGATGCGCGAGGTGCCCCCGTCGCCGAGCTCGACCTCGATGCGCGAGGCCTCGGCATCCAAAGCATTCTCGACCAACTCCTTGACCACCGAGGCGGGCCGATCTACGACCTCGCCGGCCGCAACCTGCTGGGCCACCCTCGGGTCCAAGACCCGGATGTTCATGCTTCTCTCCTCATCGTCACAACTCGATTCTACTGACCACGCACCCGTTTCCCAGCGCCTCTCTTACGGCCGCTCGTCGCCGACGTGCCGGAGGAAGAGCCACGGGAGGGCCCACGCCGACGGTCGTACGCCATGCTTGAGAAGAGTCCCGGAGAACAAACCCTGACCAGACAGGAAAGCGCGAACCGCAGCCGTTGCGCCCGAAGCAAAGCCTTGTCCTGTGAAGCCATGTGCCCGTCGGGGGCACCGCGAGAAGCCTACCCCGCGGCCGGCTTAGATCGTAGGGCTACTCACGGTCCTTATCGGGCGATTCGGGCTGGCGATACCGGTATGGGTGGAGCACCATCCGCTCAAGGTGACACACGGCAGGGACGAGACGTTCGACCTGATAACTTTCTCGCCCACTACAAGGTGGGTGAGGCCATGCGCGGCGGGGTGTGGCGCAAGGAGATCGGGTCACCAACGTGGAATCTCTATGCGCAAAAACGGGAGGCACCGCCCGAAGCGGTGCCTCCCGTTGGTAGAGGGCAGAGGGCCTTATGAGACCTTAAACGCTTGGTGTGAGTTGAGATCACCATCCCAGCAAGTCGGCGAAAG
>JADDPR010000379.1 GCA_016781775.1 Rubrobacter sp.
TTAGAACGTTTGTGTTCGGTTCGTACCCCATAGCATATGAGGGCTCGACGGACTCGACACAGCCCCTGTACGTACGTCCTCCACTAATACACGTGTACTCATCTTTGCGAGGCCCCGACGGCGGTATACAGCACACATTTATGTTACAGAAGGGGCCTCGAGGGAAGGGTAATCGCATCGAAAACATCTCTACAACCATCCGATCGGAGATGGCCGAGGTGTACCGAGCTCCGGTGCGGCTGCCTCCTTTGCCTGAACATAGGAGTTGCATTCGCATTGCCCTGGGAACCCCCGTCGCGGCCGTCGTCCGCGATTTCGATGAAGAGGTGCGACGGTGCGTGGCTGACGAGGTCGATGCCAAGCCGGCGAAGCTCGAAGGTTCGGGGCCACGCCGGTCGACGCGCGACCGGGAAGCCGCCATCGAACGGTTCCTCCGCGCGTTCGCTCCGGGTCGAGGAGATGTTCGTGCCCGCCCGTAAGATGCATGCCGAAGAGGTGGGCACCGACGTATCGCTCGTGGGCCGGTTGCTCGCGGCGCAGTTCCCGCGATGGGCAGACCTTCCCATCGATCCCGTCCACTCCGCCGGGACCGAAAACGCGATCTATCGGCTCGGCGACGACATGGCCGTGCGGCTACCCCGCCTCCAGAGGGCCGCCGGGCAGGTGGAAAAGGAGCACCGGTGGCTGCCGCGGCTTGCCCCGCTCCTACCTCTCGCCATCCCGGTTCCGCTCGCGAAGGGGACACCCGGCGAGGGCTACCCCTGGCATTGGTCCGTCACCCGGTGGCTCGACGGCGAGGACGCGACGGCGGAGCGTATCGCCGATCCGCGCCAGGCGGCGACCGAGTTGGGTCGCTTCGTCGCCGCCCTGCAGCGGATCGATCCCGCCGGCGGGCCGCCCCCCGGGGAGCACAACTTCTTCCGCGGCGTACCGCTGGCGGCGCGAGACTCCCCCACCCGCGCCGCGATCGCCTCCCTGCGCGCCACGCTCGATGCCGACGCCGCGACCGCGGCGTGGGAAGCAGCCCTCGAAGCACCAGCATGGCACGGCCCGCCCGTCTGGATCCACGGCGACCTGCAACCCGGGAACCTGCTGGCCCACCAGGGCCGGCTCAGCGCCGTCATCGACTTCGGGGGGCTGGGCGTGGGCGATCCCGCGTGCGACCTGGCCGTCGCATGGAATCTCCTCCCCGCCGGAAGCCGGGACGTCTTCCGAGCAGCGCTACCGGTCGACGACGCCACCTGGGCACGAGGACGCGGCTGGGCACTGTCCGTCGGGCTGATCGCCCTCCCCTACTACCGGACCACCAGCCCCGTACTCGCCGGTATCTCTCGATACGCGATTGATCAAGCGCTCGCCGATCACGAGCATGGCCCACGAACCTGAAGGGACCTCTTGCGGGCGTCCACCAAGTCGCTCATCTGGATCGCAGGCCGCGTGCGTAGCGGGTCCCGAGGCGGGTCTGGTTACGGGCTTCTCCGGGCGCCCGCCGGGGGAAGAATCGGAGATGGGCTTCGAGCGGGAACCGTTGGCGTGAGACAGAGCGGGCGCGGTACGTCGAGCGCCCGGACGTCTCGCGCTTGGGTCGAAGTGCGAGGGGCCGGAGGAGTCGGACCGGGGGCTCGCGCCTCTTGAGCCGGTGGAGGGTGTTCGGGCTGTTTTCGGCGGCGTACGTTCTGTCGTACTTCTACGGCTCGGCGAACGCGGTGATCTCGCCGGACCTGGCGCGCGAGCTCTCCCTCGGCGCGGGGGACCTCGGCTTTATGACGAGCCTGTTCTACGCGACCTTCGCGGCGGCGCAGCTGCCCCTGGGGGCGGCCCTGGACCGCTTCGGCCCGCGCGCGACGGTCCCGGCGTTGATGCTCCTGGCCGCGGCGGGGAGCGTCGTCTTCGCCTCGGCCGACTCTTTTGCCGCGCTGATGGCCGGCCGCGCGCTCATGGGGGCGGGGATGGCGGCGGTCCTGATGGGTTCGTTCAAGGCCTTCAGCTTGTGGTTTCCGCCGGGACGCTTCGCCGCGGCGGCCGGGCTCGTGATGGGGATCGGGGCCGCGGGCGGCCTGCTCTCGGCGACGCCCCTGGCCTACGCCAGCGAGCTTTTCGGGTGGCGCTCCGTGTTCCTGTGGGGGGCCGCGGTGGTGACCGCGAGCGCGGCTTCTATCTTCTTTTTCACCCGGAGCGCGCCGCCCGGGGTGGCGTTACCGCGCGCCGAGGGCGGGGAGGGCTCCGGGGGCTTTGGCGCGGTCTTCGCGGATGGGCGGTTCTGGAGGATCGCGCCGCTCAGCTTCTTCGCGGTCGGCGGGTTGTTGGGGGTGCAGGGCCTCTGGGCCGGACCCTACCTCTTCGACGTGGTGGGGCTCTCGAAGGTCTCGGCCGGCAACGTCTTGCTGTTCATGGGCGTCGGGGCGGCGGCCGGGGCGGCGGCCTCGGGGCTTCTCGCCGGCCGTTTCGGCTTCTACCGGGTCGTGCTCCCTTGCGGGGTTGTCTTCGTCCTGTGCCAGATCGCCCTCGCCGCCCGGTTTGCGCCCGCGGCGGCGCCCTACCTGCTCTTCGGGTTCTCCGCCGCCGCGTGCGACGTGCTGCTCGCGCACGCCCGCGCGGTCTTCCCGCCTTCGATGACGGGCAGGGTGGTTACGGCCGTGAACCTCTTCGGGATGGGGGGCGTCTTCGTCCTGCAGTGGGCCTTCGGCCTCGTCCTCGACGCCTCCCAAGGCTCCGCTGGCGCTGAGGGCGGCTACCCGCCCGCGGGCTACGCCGTCGCCTTTCTGCTGACGGCGGCCGGGACCACGGCCGCCCTTCTCTTCTATCTGCCGCTCGCTCGCGAAGGCAAGCGGTCGAAACGGGAGTAAGACATCAATACCGTGGCGCGAGCATTCCGGTGGCTCGGCCGAGGTCGACGTTCCCGCCGCTGATGATTACGCCGACGCGGGAGCCCGGCTCGGCCTCCACGGCGCGCTCGAGGAGGGCTGCGGCGGCAAGGGCGCCGGTGGGCTCCACCACGATCTTCATCCGCTCCCAGATGAGGCGCATGGAGCGGAGGATGCCTTCTTCGGAGACCGTCGTCATCTCGTCGACGTGGCGGAGCACGAGGGGGAAGTTGACCTCCCCGAGGGACGGGGTGCGGACCCCGTCGGCGATCGTGTCGGGGTTCTCGATCCTGTGCAGCGTGCCGGTGCGGAAGGATCTCGTGGCGTCGTCGGCCTTCTCGGGCTCGACCCCGACGACCCTGCAACCGGGCGAGAGGGCGCGGGCGGAGAGCGCGGAGCCGGACAACAAGCCTCCCCCGCCGCAGCACACGAGGAGCAGGTCGAGCTCGCCCACCTCCTCGAAGAGCTCCTTCGCGGCTGTCCCCTGCCCGGCGACGACGTCGGGGTGGTCGTAGGGCGGCACCAGGGCGAGGCCCCGCTCGCGGGCGATGGCGCCCCCCACCTCCTCGCGCTTCTCCCGGAAGCGATCGTAGGTAACGACCTCCACCCCGTAGCCGCGCGTCGCGGCGAGCTTGACCTCCGGGGCGTCCTCGGGCATCACGATGGTCGCGTGTACCCCGAGGAGGCGTCCGGCGAGGGCCACGGCCTGCGCGTGGTTGCCGGAGGAGTAGGCGACGACGCCACGCTCCTTCTGCCCCTCGGAAAGAAGCGAGAGGGCGTTGTAGGCGCCGCGAAACTTGAAGGAGCCGGTGCGCTGGAAGTTCTCGCACTTGAAGAAGACCCGTGCGCCGCCGGCGCGCTCGTCCACGGTGCGCGACGTAAGAACCGGCGTCCGGTGCGACTGCCCCGCGAGGCGCCCCGCCGCGGCCTCGACGTCTGCGAAGACGACCGGCGCGTCGGAGAGATCCGTCCGGTCCCCGACTTCCTTTTCGTTGCCCTTCACCTCGTCCCCCCTGCATGCGTGTAACGAAAAAGCACCGACGGGGCCAAATATATAATGCGGGCGTGAGCAGCGATGCGAGATCCCTCCTGGCGCTAACCCTCGGATGCACGTTCGCCGCGGCGCTCTTCGGGGTCGGCGCGAACCTGTTCTCGTTCCGGAGCGCCTTCGAGGGGGCCGGGCGGGAGCTCCTCATCCAGGCGGCCGCCACGGTCGTCTACCTCGGGCTCGCACTCGTCCTCGTGTTCAAGGGCGGCTGGAGGGGCGTCCTCGCCGCGCTCGTTATGATCCTGGGCGCGACCGCGATCTCCTGGGCCCTCCTCCCCTTCTCCCTGGGCCTCGCGGGCGTGGGAGACCCCGCCGGCTACGCCGAGAGGTTCGGAGACTTCCGCCGGCCCTCGTACTCGGGATGGGCGGCGTTCGACCTGATCTTCGTGGGCGGAAGCGCCGCCCTCGCGCAGGGTTTGAGGCTCATGGCCCACGTGGACCCCAAGGGTCCTCGGGACGAATGACCTCGATGGGCTCGTCCTCGTCAAACTCCAGCAGAAAGACCTCGCCCTTCGCATTGAAGTCGTAGGCGGAGCGCGGCAAAGCTCCCCGCTCCGAGTCCTCGACCTCGACACCCGTCACGAGACGCCCCCTCCCCTCGCAGCGTTTGCAGGGGAAGGGGCGCCAGGAGGCCCCGTCGTCCCCCCTACCTTCGCAGTTGGGGCAGGTCCGAAAGGACGTGTAGCGGATGGTCAGGGTCCTCACGACGGGGAGGGGGGCACGTGTTACGAACCTTCGTGCTCTTCCAGGGCCGCGAAGGCGAAGCGGGCGTTGGGGAAGGTGATCGAGCCGCCCGCGATGACGCCTATCTTGATGGCCTCCACGATCTCCTCCCGGCTCGCCCCCTCCCGCCGACAACCGTCGATATGGCACAGGACGCACTCGTCGCAGCGGGCAGCTACGGAGATCCCGAGCCCCATCAGCTCCTTGTGCTTGCGGCCGATCGCGCCTTCCGCGTAGGCCTCCCCGTCGAGTGCGCCGAACTCGCGGAAGAAGGCGTCGGCCTCCATCATCCGCTCGTTGAGTAGGGCCCGGCGCGCCCTCATCTCCTCCAGCGACAAAGAGACTACGCCACTACTCCGGGGAGGACTGCTCCGAGCGCCAGCTCTGCTGGTAGCGGATCTGCTCGTCGGTGAGCTGTTCCGGCTTGACGCCCATCGTGTCGAGCTTGATGCGCGCGACCCCCTGGTCGAGCTCCTCGGGGAGGGGCTGGATGCCCGGCTGGATCTCCTTAGCGTGGCTGGCGAGGTGGTGGATGCCGAGGGCGTGCAGGGCGAAGGTGAGGTCCATGATCTCGACGGGGTGGCCGTCGCCGGCCCCCGAGTTGAGGAGCCTGCCCCGGGCGATAACGTGGATGCGCCTGCCATCGGCCATCTCGTACTCGGTGATGTTCTCGCGCACCTCGCGCTCGGCGACCGACATCTCCTTGAGCGCTGCCATGTCGAACTCGTGGTCGTAGTGGCCGGCGTTCGCGAGGATCGCCCCGTCCTTCATCCGCTCGAGGTGCTCCCCGCGCAAGACCCGGACGTTCCCGGTGCCGGTGAGGAAGAAGTCTCCGACCTCGGCGGCCTCCAGCGAGTTCATCACCTCGTAGCCCTCGGCGTAGGCCTCCAGGAGCTTGACCGGGTCCGGCTCGCACACCACGACGCGGGCCCCGAAGCCGGCGGCGTACTTGGCTAGCCCGCGGCTAACCCAGCCGAAGCCCATGACGACGACGCGGGCGCCCGAGAGGAAGAGGTTGGTGTTCGCGAGCAGGCTAACGATGGAGGAGTGGCCCGTGCCGTAGCGGTTGTCGAAGAGGTGCTTCATGCGCGCCTCGTTGATCCCGAGCACCGGGAACGGTAGGACGCCCTCGCCGGTCATCGCCCTGACCTTGAGGATGCCGGTCGTCGTGGTCTCGGTGGCGCCCTCGACCTTGTCGAGCAGGTCCGGGTGGCTCTCTATGAGGCGCCCGACAAGCTCGGCGCCGTCGTCGAGGAGGAGGTCCGGCTCCGTCTCCAGCGCCATGTGGATGTAGCGCTCGAAGTCTTCCTCGCTCGGGTCGTGCGTCGCGAAGACGCGGATGCCCCGCTCGACGAGCGCCGAGCAGATCGCATCCTGCGTGGAGAGCGGGTTGCTCCCGGTTACCGTCACCTCCGCCCCGGCCTCGTGCAACAGCACGGCGAGGTAGGCGGTCTTCGCTTCGAGGTGGACCGTCACGGCGACCTTGCGCCCGCGCAGGGAGCCGTCGGCCAGCTGATCCTTGGCGATGGTGTTCAAAACCGGGCAGTGCTGGGCGGCCCAGTCAATCTTGCGCTGGCCCTCGGGCGCCAGACTGGGGTCCTTGATCACGGATTCTTTGATCACGCTTTTCTCCCTGCTCGCTCTCTGTGCATGGCAGTTTACAGGCATTCTGGCATGCATACATGCACGGTCGGGAACGCCCCGTTTCTTGCGACCGGTACCGCAATTGTCCGAGGCGTAGAGTCGCCGCGCGACGCGCCCGGCATCTTACCGACCGAGCCGTCCCCGCTCCACGGACCTCCTCCGGTCGCAGCGAGCGACCTGGGTAGGAGCCGGGCCAACAATATCCGGGGGTTTGCCGGTAAACCTTCTTGGGATAACCAATACGCCTCAACCGTATCCGGGACGGGCATGGGGCATCCCGGGGTGCCCCCGGCTACCCAAGAGACGTTTTCGTTCTCCGAGGGCCGTGGTGGAAGGGACAGCATGCACAGAACAATCGAGATCACGACTCCCCCGGCTGCCACCGACGCTCTGATCGCCAAGCTCCAAAAGTCGGACCATTTGGTCGGCTTGACCGTCCATCGGGGGCTTCGATCAAGCCGCCGGGCGACGTGCTGGTGGTCCACGCGCTCAACCGGGATGCGGACCGGGTGATGCGGCTCACCGACGAGGCACGCTCGGAGGGGCAGGTCTCGGCCACGACCCACGAGCTGACGAGCATCGTCGACCCCGAGCACGAGCGCGAGGTCGCCAACGACGTCGACGAGGCGCTCTGGGAGGAGTCCGAGACGAGCCTGCGGCACCAGGGCAGGACGACGTCCAACTACCTGGCCCTGATGGCCTTCGGCGGCGCGGTGGCCGCAACGGGCTTCATGGTCACCGGATCCTCCCAGACGATCTCCCTGATAGCGGCCTCGGTTATCGCGCCGGGCTTCGAGCCGCTCGCGAAGGTGCCGATGGGCCTGGCGCTGGGGCGCTGGGCCGTGGTGGGTAGAGGCCTCGTGTCCGTGGGCGTAGGCTACCTGACGCTGGCGGTCGGGGCGGCGCTGGCCTTCGCCCTGTTGCGCCTGACGGGCGTTGGGACCGCCGAGGAGTTCCTGGGCAACTCCGAGACGAAGGTGCTCACCGATCCGACGCTCCGCGACATTCTCCTCTCGTCCTTCGCGGCCCTGGCGGGGATGATCATGGTCGTCGCGTACCGCCGCAGCGTCATCGCGGGTCCCCTGATCGCGCTGGCCATCGTCCCGGCCGCCGCCATGGCCGGCATAGCGCTGGTAGCGGGCGAGCCGGAGCTGGCCTACTAGGGGGATCGAGTGCTTCCTCCTCGACGTGCTCATCATCGTCCTCCTGGGCACCCTGGTCGTGGCCCTCAAGCAGGCGTTCGTGCATCGCCGCAAGCCGATGGTGTAACCGCGAAGCATCCGCCGCCTCCCACCCGTCCGGGACGCACCACGGCACGGGTTCTTCCGGATCGGACCGGGACAATACGAGCGGGTCCGGCCTTTGGAAGCGTACGTGCTTGC